>JAAHGE010000234.1 GCA_010672635.1 Desertifilum sp. SIO1I2
TCTTTTTAGGTGCAGCAGTTTGGGCCGCTACTTTTGAAATAGAGGTTCCCAAAACGGTGCAACCTAAAATCAATCCAATCAGCGTTCTTTGTTTCATTCTTTCCTTCTCTTGATGAGTCCTGAAGTCAGGCTGTAGTTAATGGTACTGACTTCGCTCGCGATCGCCAGCATTTTTCAATACAACGCGCGATTCCGGAACGGATCGCGATCGCGAATCGCCCCTTTCCTGACCTGTAGCGGTTCAGCCCATAATAAAGGCAGTGACTTCATCATTGTTTAAGATAATGGCCAGAGACTTACGGGGATTTATCAAACTTTTAGAAGAACGCGGACAACTGAAGCGCATCAAGGCTTTGGTCGATCCCGACTTAGAAATTGCTGAGATTTCTAACCGGATGTTGCAAGCAGGCGGCCCTGGATTAATCTTTGAGAATGTCAAAGGATCGCCCTTCCCCGTAGCCGTTAACCTGATGGGGACAGTAGAACGGATCTGTTGGGCGATGAATATGCAACATCCCCAGGAACTCGAAGAACTAGGGAAAAAGTTGGGAATGTTACAGCAACCCAAACCCCCGAAAAAGCTATCCCAAGCGATTGATTTTGGTAAAGTCTTGTTTGATGTGGTGAAGGCGAAACCGGGACGAGACTTTTTTCCGGCGTGTCAGCAAACGGTCATTCAAGGGGAAGAGTTAGACTTGAATACCATTCCCATGATTCGCCCGTATTGTGGGGATGCAGGCAAGATTATCACCCTCGGTTTAGTGATTACCAAGGATTGCGAAACGGGAATTCCCAACGTTGGGGTGTACCGCTTGCAGTTGCAATCCAAAAATACCATGACCGTGCATTGGCTATCCGTGCGCGGGGGGGCGAGGCACTTGCGGAAAGCGGCGGAACAAGGGAAAAAGTTAGAAGTGGCGATCGCGCTGGGCGTAGACCCCTTAATCATTATGGCCGCTGCTACCCCAATTCCCGTAGATCTTTCAGAATGGTTGTTTGCAGGCTTATATGGCGGTTCTGGCGTTAACCTCGCAAAATGCAAAACGGTGGATTTAGAGGTTCCCGCAGACTCAGAAATCGTCTTAGAAGGGACGATTACCCCAGGGGAGGTATTACCCGATGGGCCGTTTGGCGATCACATGGGATATTACGGCGGCGTGGAAGATTCGCCGTTAGTTCGCTTCCACTGCATGACCCATCGTCAAGACCCCATCTATCTCACCACCTTTAGCGGTCGGCCCCCCAAGGAAGAAGCGATGATGGCGATCGCGCTTAACCGCATTTATACCCCCATTCTGCGCCAACAAGTCTCGGAAATCGTTGATTTCTTCCTACCAATGGAAGCGCTAAGTTACAAAGCGGCGATCATCTCCATTGATAAAGCCTACCCCGGACAAGCCCGTCGTGCCGCCCTTGCTTTTTGGAGTGCGTTACCGCAATTCACCTATACCAAGTTTGTGATTGTCGTAGATAAAGAGATTAACATCCGCGATCCGCGTCAAGTGGTTTGGGCGATTTCTTCTAAAGTAGACCCCTGTCGGGATGTCTTTATCTTGCCCGAAACGCCCTTTGATACGTTAGATTTTGCCAGCGAAAAAATCGGTTTAGGCGGCAGAATGGGCATTGATGCCACCACTAAAGTTTATCCAGAAACCCAACATGAATGGGGCGCACCTCTAGAATCTGATGCAGATGTTGCAGCAATGGTGGATCGACGTTGGGCAGAATATGGATTAGCCGATGTCGCCCTGGGGGAAGTTGACCCCAATGTGTTTGGCTACGATATGCATTAGACCCTGATTGACTGACAAATCTTTTAGGTAACGGTTTCGTTGGGTTACGCTAACCCAACCTACCAAAGAATCAAGGTTTTGGGAATTTTGTCAGTCAACCAAGCATTAGACCATAAATTAAGGCGAGGGGAATTGAAGCCCCTCGCCTTAAAACTAGCCCTAAACCGGGTATTATTTTGCTTCTACCTTGGGACTTTTGCGAGTTCGCAGAGATTTGATTTGGTGAATACCCTTGAGTTTCTTGGGTCCTCCCCCGCCGAAGAATTCGTGGAGGAGGACGTAGAAACAGGGAATAATAAACAACGTCAGCAACGTTGCCAAAGAAAGACCCGAAAAGACAACCACGCCTAGCGGTTGTAGAAACTCCGACCCTTCACCCACCCCTAAAGCCAGGGGAAATAGACCTAAAACTGTGGTAATGGTCGTCATCATAATCGGGCGGAGGCGCTGGGGGGCCGCTTGGAGGATCGCTGACAGGCGACTCGATGATTCACCCCCGGATTGTTCGTAAATCTGGTTGGCCAACTCCACCATAATAATCGCGTTGTTGACCACAATCCCCACCAACAGGACTGCGCCGACAATCACCGTTGCACCGATCGCCGTTTGGGTGATAAATAAGCCGAAAATCCCCCCAGCTAAAGCTAAGGGAACCGTCAGCATAATCACCAGCGGATCGATTAAGGAGTTATATTGCACGGCCATCACCACAAACACGAGGAACGCCGCTAACCCCCCTAAAACTCTTAACGAACTTTGTAACTCCTGGGTGGCTTGGGCTGAAGAACTGGGGAGAATTGAGACGCCTTCGGGTAAATCAAGAGGCGCGATCGCATTTTCCATTTGAGCGATCGCATCCCCCAAACTTGCCCCTTCTACTAAGTTTCCAGCAATTAAGGCAACTTGACGCTGATTGATGCGCTGAATTTCTCCAGGCGCTTGTCCGGGTTCAATTTGGGCGACATCCCCTAGGCGAATTTGTTGGCGGTTGGCCGCAAATAAAGGGAGGCGTTGCAATTGTTGCACTTGTTGCACGGCCCCATCTTGCAACTGTACCCGAATATTGACTAAGCGGTTGCCCCGTTGCAACTGGGTGGGCGTTGAACCTTGGATAGCCGTTGCCAGGGTATCGCCAATATCCTGCGCGGTTAATCCTACCTGGGCGAGTCGTTCCCAGTCGGGGCGAATTTGCACCTCTGGTTGATTGGGGTCGCCATCCGGTCGGAATCGCGCTAAGGTGACATTCTCATCTAACGCCCTCATCACCAAGCGTTCGGCTTCTCGCAAGCTTTGGCTATCGTTTCCTTGCAGCGCCAGGTCAATTTCTGCCCCCCGAACGGGAGAGTTATTAAGAATTAGACCCCGAACGGATTCGGGAACCAAGCGGATGCGGGTGTCAATTAAGTTGAGTTGGTTAAACTCTGGGGTGACGCGTTCCACAAACGCCGCGACATTGGTTCCAGGTTTTAGGGTAATGGTACTGCTAGCGCGGAGGAGGTTCTCATTGGTATTCGCCCCAAACAAGAAGCCGCCAACAGTGGAGAAGACATACTCGGTTTCTGGCTGTTCTTGGAGAATGCGGTCAATCTCTGCCATAACGGTACGGTTGGCATTTAAGTCCGTACCGGGGGGAAATTGAGCAATCAGACGCGCTTGACCCGTATTGATGCGCGGCAGGATTTCCTGGGGAATATGCCCCACCATCAGGAAGCTACCGCCACCGAGGATAACAAAAGCGAGGGCGATCGCTACATATCGCCAGCGCAGCACTTGCTTTAAGAACCAGGCATAACCGGCGGTGGCTTGTTCAAAACGGCGATTAAATTCGCGCAACGCCCAAAACTCGCGGATGCGGCTAGACCAAGAGATGGCCAGCAGGCGGGAGGTTAAGGCGGGAACGACGGTAATCCCAATGACGAGGGAGGCGGCGACGGCAAAACTAATGGTCAGAATTAATTCATTGAACAGCAAGGCAATAAACCCGCCAATCAGCAAGAAGGGGATCACCGCCACGAGGTTCGTAGTAGTGGACGCTACAAGCGCAGATTCGAGTTCTTGGGCACTTTTTTCCGATTGTTGAATAATTTGTTGAGTATTGCGCGAACGATTGCCATTGCGATGCGGCATTTTCTCCACGCCATCGACAATATTCTCTAGCATGACGATGGAGTTGTCTACGACAATCCCCACACCTAGCGCTAGACCGCCCAAACTGAATATATTAATCGATAACCCAAACACCCCCATGAGGATAACGGCGGTCATCGTTGCGAGGGGAATGGCAATTAGGATAATTAGAGTTTGACGCACCGAACCGAGGAACATCAAAACCGCGATCGCAGCTAAAGCCGATCCGGTTAAGCCCGACATCAGCACGTTATTAATCGAGTTTTGGATGAAGCGCGATTCATCAAGGGTGGTAATCAGGGTGATATCGTCCGATAGCAGCCCCGATCGTTTCAGGGTTTCAATCTGCTGCTTAACGCCATCAACCACCTCAATCGTATTGGCGTCTGGCTGTTTTTGAATGCTAACTTTGACGGCGCTTTGACCGTTAAGGGAAACCAAAACCCGTTCGTCTTCAGTGCCATCCACGACTTGAGCAAAATCGCGCAAATAGACGCGCCTCACCGGGCCAGAGTCACCGCTAGCGGTTGCCACTTCAAAAGAGAGGTCGCGAATTTCCGCCGCGCTGCTAAAGCGTCCAACGGTACGGGTAAGGGGTTCGGATTCCGCTTCTTGCAAGCGTCCGCCGGAGATATCGGTGTTGCGCGATCGCAAAGTATCTAAAACCTGGTTGACGCTGACGCCCAAAGACTGCATCCGGTTGAGATCCAAATTCACCCGGACTTCTTCGCGCACCCCTCCCGACACATCCACCGAGGCAACTCCCGGTACAACATTGAGTTCTCTAGCCAGTTCTTCGTCAGCAAACACCCGTAAATCTACGCCGCGCAAGGTTTCCGAGGTGAGGGCAAATTCGTAAACTGGCAGTTGAGATGGATCGATCTTAAACAGGCGCGGGTCTTCAATTGTATCGGGCAAGCGGCCGCGAGAGCGGTTAAAAGCGGCAGTGGCTTCATTTAACGCTTGGTCAATATTGCCCCCCGGTTCAAAGTACAAATCGACGCTGACTTGTCCTTCGCGGGTTTGGGAATAGACCTGAATTACCCCTTCGGTTGCCGATAGGGCTTCTTCTAGGGGACGGGTAATCTCATCGACGGCAACTTCGGGCGAAATTCCCGGCGCGCTGAGGCGTACCCCAATCCGAGGGTAGGTAATAGCAGGCAGCAAATCGACGGGCAATCGATTGACGTAGAATACCCCGATCGCAATAATGGCTAGGGTAATCATCAGGGTACCGATATGGCGGCGAATGGCTGTGGCACTGATGCTTGCTTTAGGCTTGGGGACGGTTTTGTTGTTGGTAGTCATGGGCGATCGCTCGCGAGTCATTAGGACAGGCATTCTCATTCGTCATCAGTTCCCGTGCCAGACGACACCGGGACTAGAGCCGCATTATGTTTCTGACAAAATGCTTAATCTCACCGCTTCCCCATCTTCTAGGGGGCGACTGCTACGACGGACGAACCGCTCTCCGGGCTGCAAACCGGAGCGAATTTCAATGCGATCGTCAATTTGTTGACCGAGGGTGACAGTACGGGCGCTGACGGTTTGGGCCTCTCCGGTCGATTCTAGGATAAAGACGGTGGCTTGTTCGCCTGGGGTAAAGCTGGGGGATGAATCTCGACCCCTGCTCTGACCTCCATTTTCGCCTTTAGAAAGGGCGCTTTGGGGGACAACCAGGGTATCGCGATCGTCGGCAATAAAGCGGACGCGGGCCAGCAAACCGCTGCCTAGGCGATTATTTTCGTTGGGGATGGTGACTTCTACCGGGACGAGGCGGCCGACGGGATCGGCTTGCGGGGAAATGCGGCTGACGACGCCGTTGAAGGTGTTGTCGGGGAAGGCGTCGAGGCGAACTTCAACGGACTGTCCGGTGCGGATGTTGCTGAGTTCGAGTTCGGAGATTTGCACGGCAACTTTGATTTGGCTGAAGTCGCCGAGTCTGAGGATTTCGTCTCCGGGGCGCACGAGGTTTCCGGGTTCGAGGATTCGTTCTAAAACGGCTCCTGATAGGGGCGAGGTGAGTTGGGCAAAGTTTTGGCGTTCTTGGGCTTGGTTAACGATCGCTCTTTGGGCGGCAACTCTTTCTTGGGCAACGCTAACGGCTTGTTGTTGGGTGCGGACTTGTTCTTCTAGGGAACGGACCACTTGCTGGCGGGTGCGGGCTTCGGTTCGGGCAACTTCAGCTTGCTGTTGAGAGACGGCCCCAGATGCAAAAAGCTGCTGCTGGCGTTCGGCGTCGTTTTGAGCTTGTTGCAGTTCAAGACGGGCTTGTTCGAGACGCGATCGCACTTCGCTAACTTGAGTTTGGGCTTGGGCAACTTCTAGGGAACGGGCGGCAAGTTCGGCTTCGGCTTGACTGACTTCGGAGGTACTCAGGGTACTATCGATTTGGGCCAGTAAGTCGCCGCGCGTCACTTGGTCGCCAATATCGACGTTGAGGTTGAGGAGTTGACCTTCGGTTTGCGATCGCACCGAGACGCGCCCGACGGGTTCGGTTGTCCCCGTATATTCTAAGGGGGGTCTGAGGGATTCAGAGCGCGCGATCGCCACTTCTACCGCAGGGGGACCTTGGGCCGCACCGCCTTGGGGGGGTCTGGGTTGAGCGTCTGCTTGTTGGCGCGGCAGCCAACCGCATCCGGTTAGGGTCAGCAGCAATAGGGATAAGCTAGCAGATTTCCAAATGCTAAGGTGCGGTGGATGTTGCAGCCACGGATGAACTTGACTGAGTTGCCTCATAAAATCTCTCGTGTTGCCTGATAATTGTTTAGACTCGTGGAAAGCCAAAAAGGTTTAAGCCTCTACTGGTTTCTAATTTAGAACATTGCTTAAAAAAACGTAAAAAACCGAGATTTTCTCAGTTTACGCTGATTGGCTCGGATCGGTATCATGGGTACGAGAGCAGGCTTGAACTTGAGCGATTGGGGTGCAGGCAAGTTTCAGGGGAACTCTCTATTAATCTCTATCTCAAGAGGTAACAAGGATTACAACCCTCTTCTATCCAAGGTCGTAAAACTAAGCGAGCGATGGAATTAGAGCGTTTTTAGCCTTGCTGCTGTTCTCGGCTGGATGATTCTGTGTTAGGCAACTGGCTGGCTCTTTTTTTCTCTGTGCTGCAATGAAAGCTCTTGCAAACTACCAGATCCTCAACAAAATTTCTGAGGGAGATGCGTCTGTTGTTTATCGGGGACTCCGCCAAAGCGATAACTTGCCGGTTGTGTTAAAGCTCCTCAAACGAGATTATCCCACGCCAGCAGAACTGACTCGCTATAAGCAAGAATATGAGATGACGCGATCGCTCTGTGCAACCGGTGCGATCGCTACCTACGAGCTAATCAAGGTTAAGAATACCTTAGCGATCGTCTTTGAAGATTTTGGCGGTGAATCGCTCAGGCATTTTTTAGCAGGGCAAACCTTGAGCGTCGTTCAACTCTTAAAAGTCGCTCTAGAACTAGCAAAA
>JAAHGE010000235.1 GCA_010672635.1 Desertifilum sp. SIO1I2
TGGGTTTATTATTGGCGATCGCTAACCCCAAACGCGCCTAACGTTGTAAACTACGCGGATCGAGGGCATCCCGCAAACCATCGCCCAATAGGTTAAATGCCAACACCGTCAGAATAATTAGAATCGCAGGCGGCCAGACTAACCACGGTTGCAACACTAAAATCGAGGCATTGGTTGCAGTCGAGAGCAAATTCCCCCAAGATGGATCGGGTTGTTGAATGCCTAACCCAATCAAACTCAACACCGACTCCGCCACAATAAAACCCGGAACCGCCAGCGTCGCCGAAATCACAATATAAGAGGCAGTCTGCGGTAAGACATGGCGAACGATAATATACATCGGATTTGCCCCCAACACCTTAGACGCCTGGACAAATTGCTGCTGTTTAATCGAAAGTACCTGTCCGCGAATCACCCGCGCTAATCCAGACCATCCCACAAATGAGGTAATCGCGACAATCAGTAAAAAGCGTTGGGTACTGGTTAAACTGGGGGGTAAAACGGCCGCTAGCGCTACCAATAGATAAATTGACGGAATCGTCATCAATACTTCTACCAGGCGCATCAACAGCGCATCCGTCCAGCCGCCAAAGTAACCGGAAATTCCCCCCACCAGCATCCCCAAGGGAAACGAAATCAAAATCCCGACTAAACCAATACTCAGGCTAATTTGTCCTCCGTAAATCAGTCGGCTGAGTTGGTCGCGGGCCTGTTCGTCCGTTCCCAGGATGTTCAAACGACCTTCTCCGGCGGTCCCGAATAAGTGAATGTTAGCAGGAATTAGACCCAAGAGCTGGTAGCGATCGCCCTGAACGAATAAACGTATCGGCGAAGGTTGAGTCCGGTCTACTCTTAACTCCCGTTCTCCTGTTTCCAAGTCTACCGGCCCTTGGGTGGTGGGATACACATGAGGTCCAATAAAATCTCCCGATGCATCCTGCCAGTAAACCTGGGTTGGCGGTAAAAGCGCGCCATCCGGTTGCGAAGTGTAAGGATTGTAAGGGGCGACAAACCCGCCGAATAACACAATGGTATACAGGGTAATTAAAATACCCGCCCCAACACGCGCTAGGGGATTTTTTTTAAGTTTCTGCCACCAATCCATAATTCTGTCTAAGCCAGGGATTCCGCTAACTGCATTTTGACATCTGCTTCCGGTTCGGGTTGTTCGTGTTCAACCACAAACACATTCGAGTACAGATTAGCAATTATTTGCTTGCCCTGTTGCGTTAGGGACAGATAATGCAATGCATCTTTAACATAAGGGTGAACGCCGTCCCAGAAAAACTTAGCATAATTTTTCCGCAAATCCCCAGGATGGCGATAGCCCAGCAGTTGATTGACTCCGGTTTCCTCAAATTCATAGAAAAGTGAGGTAATCTTTTTCAAGTAGCGCGGATCGCTCAGTTGACCGATCAGATCGGCCGCGCGGACTAAACCGGGATAATGGGCTGTATCTTGACGATCGTCGGCTTTAGGAACGGGAAAACGCGTCAATTCAATATTGCGCTTGATGATTTCAGCATCAATGAGTTTATGACCGCCAAAGCGTTCGCCAATAAATAATTTGGCCCGGTCTACATGATACGGCGTTAAACCGGCATCGGAAGATCCGGGGGGCAAAGACACCATCGCCCCATCTTTACCCGTTGCATATGTCCCGTTACGATCTTGCCGACACACGCCTTTGACATAGCCAATATCATGGCAGACGAGGGAGATAATATAATGCAGCCAGTCTTCGCAGGAAACGCCACCCTCGCGGATATGTTTTCCCCGCAAGATCTCTTGTCCGACTAAACTTACCAGAATGGTATGTTCGACGTTATGATACAGGGCGTCGCTGTTGGCAATATTTTCTAAAGCCATGCTTCCAGCCCAACCGATAATATCTTCGTAGTCGGTTTTCCAGCCTCCGTAAGTGCGTCGGTAGCCTTCTTTGAGTTTCTGCACGAAGGCGTCAATCAGAATTTCAGTGGCGTTAAACATTCTGGGTACTCGCTTTGCTCTGGGGAACAGAATCGAGAGCTATAAGGTAGAGGCTTGCTATTTGTTCAATATATCTGTACACCACCGATCGCATTGAATAGGAGCGCGAGCAAGACGGCTCCCAATAGAAGTTTGCTGCATTCTAGCCAATCTGTTCATCTCAGGGGAAGCGGGAAATTACGGGAAATTCTCAGTGGCTGCAATTGTAAACTGAGACTTGGCGATCGCCCCTAGGATTGACACCCCCTATTGTCTAATAGTTTTTCATGGCTCGTGCAATTTGGCGTTGGTCGTCGCGCCGCTTGATGTCTTCGCGTTTATCGAAGAGTTTCTTCCCGCGACACAGCCCGATGCTGACCTTGACGCGCCCCCGCTTGAGGTACATTTTTAATGGAACCAGGGTTAATCCTTGCTGATCGACCTTACCAATTAATTTGCGAATTTCTTGTTTGTGTAACAGCAAGCGACGAGTCCGCAAGGGGTCGTGATTGAAGTATTGACTCGTGGTTTGGTGGGGTGAGATATTCACGTTCAGCAACCACGCTTCTTCATCGCGAATGAGGGCGTAGCCGTCGCGGATGCTGGCTTTTCCTTCGCGAATGGATTTAACTTCGGTTCCTTTGAGTTCTATTCCGGCTTCGTAGGTTTCTAAGACTTCGTAGCGAAACCGCGCTTGGCGATTATCGCTGACGACTTTATAACCGTCGCTATCTTTGGTATCTTTGGCCATAGGTTCTCTAGATTCACTTTTATTCAACAACAACGCACCATTCGTAGAGTTCGTATTTGACGCAGTGGTTTTGAACCAGAGGGTCTTGAGCTACGATGGCTTCGGCTTCTGCGCGAGAGTTGGCTTGAAAAATCAGCATTCCGCCGCCACGCCGCGCCCAGTAACCGCTTTTGGCTTGATGTCCTTTGTCAATGAGGTCTTGGACGTAGGCTTTATGAGCAGGAACGTACCGGTCGAAGGTGGCTTTATCTACAATACCTTCTTCAATTTTGGCAAACCAAGGCATATTGATTTAGCTTAGGCGGGTAGACTCAATGAATTTCTACCATTATCCGGTTTATGGACTCGCTCAGACGATTCTTTATTGCACTGTTACCTCCTGAATCGCTTCAGGAGGAGGTGAGAGCAACCCAGGAGGACTTTCGCGATCGCTATAATTCTCAAGGTGCCCTGAAGTCCCCTCCCCATATTACCCTCCAGCCTCCCTTCAAGTGGGACTGGGAGAATCGAGCGGCGCTAGAAAATGCCCTAGAAACCTTTGCGGCGAATGTGATTCCCGTTCCGATTATCCTAGATGGGTTCGGTGCGTTTCCTCCCCGCGTCATCTATGTCAACGTCCAGAAAACGCCACAATTGCTGTTAGTCCAACAAAACTTGATGGTTTATCTCAAAGCCACGTTGGGAATTGTAGATGAGAAGTCGGAAAGCCGACCGTTTGCGCCGCACATGACGGTAGCATTTCGCGATTTATCCAAGCCAAATTTTAAAGCCGCCTGGTCGGAGTTTCAATCCCGCGCCTTGCATCATGAGTTTATTGTTCCTCACCTCACGTTATTGCTGCACGATGGTCAGCGTTGGCACGTCCAGAGTCAGTTTAATTTTGCCTTAGTTGAAGGCGATCGCTCATCCTAACACTTAATAGGCAAGCGGTCTCATCACTTGTTAAATATTTCTAAAGACAGAAGCAAAAATGCAAAACGGTAACATATACTACAGACATGGATAAATAAATCGTTCATCCCTTCTGAAGTAGAGAAGGGACGGAAGTAGGGAGAGAGCCCGAAGGAACGCGCCTCTAAGACACTCTCAGGTCAATCCTTATTTGGAGGCGAAACTCATGAAACTTCAATATCGCGGCGTTAGCTACGAATACAATCCTCCCGTCGTTGAAATGAGCGACGGAGCTTCAGGTGGAAAATATAGAGGTCTGGACTGGCGCTTCCGCAACCCTAAAAAAGCGCCCGTGCTGAATACCAACCTCGATCTGAAGTATCGCGGCGTTGCCTATCATGTCGGTGAAACCACCCCGGCGAGTGTAGAAGCAACTCCCAACGCTAACCCGGAAACCGTTAAGACTCCTGTCCTATCCGCAGAAGATCGCGCTCGGTCCTTGATGCTGTCTCACAGCCGCATTATCAAGACCCGCCAACAAGCAATGCTGACGCGCAGCGCTTCGGAAATCGGACTCACGGGTGACATTGCTCAGTATTGGAATCGGATTCAAGGTAAAATCCATCCGAGTTTCAGAGCCACCTATGACCGGAGACTTGTAACGCACTAATGCAGAATTTGCTGGCTTGCAATTTGTAATTAATCGATACACCCCGAATCCGGGGTGTTTTTTTATGATTGATGGGAGAGATTTAAGTTTGGAGAAATCCCTGATGTCATCGCCTTCCTATGAAATTTTGTTGCGCCAATGTCGCTTGACAAGTGGAGAATCGGTCGATATTGCGATCGCAGAAGGGAAAATCGCTGCTATTGCTCCAAACTTACCCGGAACAGCTCAACAAGAATATGTCATTAATCACCGCTTAGTCAGTCCGCCGTTTGTCGAGTCGCACATTCACCTCGACTCCTCCCTAACGGCTGGCGATCCGCGTTCCAATCAGAGTGGGACGCTATTTGAAGGAATTGAAATTTGGCGGGAACGCAAACAATCTTTGGACTTTGAGGATGTCAAACAAAGAGCGATCGCCACACTGAAGCTACAAGCCTCCCACGGGACTCTGTTTGTCCGCAGCCATGTAGATGTCAGCGAACCCAATTTAACCGCCTTACAAGCCCTGCTAGAGGTGCGAGAAGCCGTCAAAGATTGGATAACCTTGCAAATCGTTGCCTTTCCCCAGGATGGAATTTATGGCAACCCCGAAAGCGATCGCCTCATGGAAAAAGCCTTAGACTTAGGCGCAGATGTCGTTGGCGGTATTCCCCACTACGAACTCACCCGCGAGGATGGCGTTCAGTCCGTTCATCGGATTTTTGAACTCGCCCAAAAATATGACAGACTCATTGACATCCACTGCGATGAAACAGATGACGATCAATCGCGATTTTTAGAAGTCGTCGCCGCCTGTACCATTCGGACTGGCTTAGGTTCCCGCGTCACCGCCAGCCATACCACCGCCTTTGGTTCCTACAATAACGCCTATGCCTTCAAACTGATGGGCGTCTTAAAACGGGCGAATCTTAATTTTATTGCCAATCCCCTCATTAACATTACCCTACAAGGTCGTACCGATACCTACCCCAAACGGCGCGGCGTCACGCGAGTTAAAGAACTCTGGCAAAATGGCTTAAATGTATCCCTAGGCAATGATTGCGTTCAAGACCCCTGGTATTCTTTGGGAATCGGTAACATGCTCGATCCGGCTTACATGGCCGTTCATGTCTGCCAAATGACCGGAACTGAGGAAATTAACGCTTGCTACGATATGGCAACGCTTAACGGTGCAAAGACGTTAAATGTCAGCCAAGATTACGGTATTGAAGTCGGTAAACCCGCTAATTTAATTGTCTTAGATGCCGAAAGCCCCTACGACGCCATTCGCCGTCGTCCCGTTGTTTGCTACACCTTTTCCCAAGGAAAACTCTTAGTCAAAACCGAAGCACCCCAAGTCCATTGGACGCTTTCTTAAGTGCAAAGTGCTGAGTGCTGAGTGCTGAGTAAGGAAGAGGATGGGGGAAAAGAAGTGCTGTAGCTTGCACACCGCTACGCGGAAGCTAAAGCAACAGCACTTTACACTCAGCACTCTTAAAGGGGAGAAATCCCTGCTAAGTCGAGAATTTGGGGAATCAGATCCTCGCGCTTAACGGCCATCATATGGACGCCGTGACACAGTTGGCGAGCAAGTTGAACTTGTTCTGCGGCAATTTTTACTCCTTCTTGTAGGGGATCTTCGGCTTTGGCTAAACGCTCGATAATGGAGTCTGGGATCTGAACGCCGGGAACGCAGCGATTGATAAATTGGGCATTTTTGGCAGATTTTAAAAGAAAGATGCCCGCTAAGATGGGTTTTCCCGAAGCCGACGCAATTTGAGTCATAAACTTATCGAGGCGCTCAAAGTCTGTAATCAGTTGACTTTGGAAAAATTGCGCTCCTGCTTCTACTTTACGTTCAAAGCGACGTTGCAAGCCCGACCAACTGCCGCACTGTGGATCGACAGCCGCACCGGCGAAGAGCTCGACGGTACCATCTACGAGGGGCTGATCATTAAAATCAATGCCGTGGTTGAGTTTGTCGATCAATTGTAAGAGGCGAACAGATTCTAACTCGAAGACTCCCTTAGACTGGGGATGATCGCCCGCTTTGATGGGATCTCCAGTTAGGGATAAGATATTGCGAATTCCCAGGGCGTAGGCTCCCATTAAGTCGGCTTGGAGTCCAATGCAGTTGCGATCGCGACAAGCGACTTGACAAACGGCTTCAATCCCCTGTTGCTGTAACAGTGCTGAAGCTGCCAGCGAACACATCCGCAAAACAGCGCGACTCCCATCGGTAACATTCACCGCATGGACGCGATTTTTTAAGAGTTTTGCCATTTCCAGCATATGCGCTGGATCTCCCCCTTTGGGAGGCGCAACTTCTGCGGTAATTAGGAATTCACCCGCTTGGATCGCTGAACGAAGTTTAGACATTTGGGAGATCGGTCAGTAGGGTAGAAATGGAATGATTTTACAGGGGTAGGGAATAACCCAGGGCGGTTTTCACTTGCGTTAAGGTCTGATTGGCGATCGCTTCTGCTCTCATCCGCCCTTCTCGCAATACTGATTCTAAATAGGCGCGATCGTCCATAATTTCTTGATATTTCTGTTGGATCGGTCTTAAGCCTTCTACTAAGGCTTCTGCCAATAAGGGTTTAAACTGGCCCCATCCCATATCTTGACATTCGGCTGCAATCTCTGCCTTGGCCTTCCCAGACATCAATAAATACAGCGTCAGTAAGTTATTGCATTCTGGACGTTCTGGGTTGTCAAACTCTAAACCGCGAATGGGGTCAGTTTTGCAGCGTTTAATCTTATTTTGAATGACTTCGGGCGGATCGAGAACGTTAATCCGGCTGAGATCCGAAGGATCGGACTTTGACATCTTTTTGGTTCCATCCGTCAAACTCATTACCCGCGCGCCTTCTTTGCGGATAATGGCTTCCGGTTGTTTTAAGATGGTTTCACCGTTGCCGTAATAGTGATTAAACCGGGCTGCAATATCGCGAGTCAGTTCAATATGCTGCTTTTGATCTTCTCCGACGGGTACTTTATCAGCCTGGTACAGGAGAATATCTGAAGCCATCAGTACCGGATAGTCGAGCAAGCCTGTATTAACATTTTCCCCTTGTCTTACTGCTTTTTCCTT
>JAAHGE010000236.1 GCA_010672635.1 Desertifilum sp. SIO1I2
CCCGTTAGTGTGGTGGTAGTTTGGGGGATAGAAGGAACGCGGAATGCGACATCCCCGCGCAATCAGTTTGCGAATGTCGTCTGTGCTATAACCAACATGAATGTTGAGCGAGCTTGAAGGACTGCCAAAACTTTTGAAAACTAAGTTTAGTTGCTACCCTTTTCCCTTGGTCTACCCCACCTGAGCATCGTCATGCCTACCAATGTCACCAGCGAACTGAAAAACGACAATCTCCAACTGTTGCGGGAGTATCAAAACAATCCCTCTCTCCAGCTTCGCAACCAACTTGTACAACTCAACATCGGACTGGTTAGACGGGAAGCCCACCATTGGATCAATCAATGCACCGAAAGCTACGAAGACCTGTTACAAGTCGGTTGTATTGGTTTAATTCGTGCCATTGAACGCTTTGACATGTCTAAAGGGCACGCCTTTAGCTCCTTCGCGACCCCCTATATCCGGGGCGAAATCCAACATTACCTCAGAGATAAAAGCTCGGCGGTACGAATTCCCAGACGCTTAACTATGCTGCAACGTCAGGCGGCGTGGACCATTAGAGATTTACAAGTTAAACTGAACCGCTATCCGAGCGATCGCGAAATCGCTAGCGCCTTAAATATTGAAGTAGAAGAATGGCAAGAAATTAAACTCGCCTGCCAAAACCGTTCCCCCCTCAGCCTAGATGCACCCGTTGGCGAAGAAGGAGAAAACGCCACCTCCCTTGGCGAACTCGTACCCGACAACCGCTATCGCAGCTTCCAACTCGCTCAAGAAGACTGCCTTCGCCTGCAACAAGCCCTCGTTCAACTCGAAAAACGCACCCGCGACGTACTGGAATTCGTCTTCCTCCAAGACCTCACCCAAAAAGAAGCCGCAGAACGCCTAGGCATTAGCGCCGTTACCGTATCGCGCCGCGTTAAAAAAGGACTAGATAGCCTCAAAAGCCTGCTCGCTGGAACTGAAGACGAATAATTGGGGAATCGATCCTCCATTAAAAGCTACCTCCTCCAAATTTCAAATGCTGATTCAAGCCTAGGAATTTGGAGGATTTTTGTTTTTACACTGAAATTTAAACTGAATAAAATCATACCCACCATACCGAAATTAGTGATTTTCAGCCTAAAATTGATGGGTTATTGAACGGATCTGGGTAAACTAATAAAGGAAAAAATGGCTGTCAATCGCTGCAATTTCGCTAACGATTGCCAAGTAAAACGATTCAGTGGTCATTCGCTTCAGAGCAGGGGGTTGGCTATGCGGCAGATTCGAGTTTTAGGATTGCTAGGCGTACTGTCTATTTTAGTGACAGGGTGCGGTCTTTTTGGGGGAGGTGACACCGTAGCGCCCTCTCCCAGTCCAGTGACCTCCCCTGTGGCAGTATCGCCTGCACCAGAAGCCTCACCCTCACCAACGGCTTCCCCCTCTCCCGGAGCTTCTCCTGTCCCTGCCCAAGACTTTAGCCAGCCCGTCGTTCCCGCAAGTCCTCCCCCCCCTGCCGGGCCCGATTTAATTCAATCCACTAACCCAGACGAGCGCGTTCGCTTGCTCGAACAACAACGCGGGCGGCAAGACCCCTTCGCCGTCGTAACGGTTCCGGTTGTCGTTCAGCGCCCAGAAACTCCCGGAGAACCTGGTACTGGCGGTCAAATTGAGGTTCCCGGTCGGATTCGCGAACTTCCTGGCGTTCCTAGAGCCGGAGGCACCGCCACAGCCAGTCCCAGACCAGGCGCAACCCAGCCTCAACCCCCCGCAGGAAACGGACAAGCCCGCCCGCCGGGTACTCCTGGAGCGCCAGGAACCTCTCGTCCAGCTCCAGGAACCTCAGGTGCAGCCAGACGACCTTCCCCCCCTCGTCCTGCCATTCCTTCAGTAGCGGCTAGCCCCCTCGGAGTCCCCGGCTTACCCGATTTAACACCAGCCCCAACTATTGCTCGCGTACCGGGTACAGAACCTCCGGTCGCAGCCTTACCCTCCCTCGGTTTGCCCGCCCTACCGGACCCAGATTTGGCGAATGCAGTTGAAGTGACCGGCGTTATCCAATTTGGTGGAACTGCTCAGGCAATTGTTAGAGCGCCCCTAGAACCCAGCAGCCGCTATGTTGGGGTGGGCGCGCGGTTATCCAACGGACAAGTCCTTGTCAAACGTATCGAAATGAATGCCGGTTCAACACCGGTAGTCATTTTGGAACAAAATGGTGTAGAAGTTGCTAAACCAGTAGGATAAGACAACAAATTCTGAATTTACAGAGAGACTTCAGCCATGCCTCATGAAATTTTCAAGCCTGGAATCAGGGTATTGATTGCTGCGTGCTTTGGTGCTGTCGGTTGTTTTTTACAAGCAAGTCCTTCAGTGGCTCAAGAGCAATCTTCCTCAGAAGACCCCCTTGTTCCTGTTTGCATTCCCAGAGTGGCATCCGGTTTTGTGAAGTGCAATTTCGAGAACGGCGATAACTACGTCGGCTATATTGTCAACGGCATTATTGAAGGCAGAGGGGTCTACGTCTATGCGGACGGTCATCGATACGATGGCGAGTTTCGTGATGGTAAGCCCCACGGTCGCGGTATTTTTATCAGCAGCGAAGATGCCCGCTTTGAGGGGAATTTCCAAAATGGCAGTATTGTTCAGGGTAAAGTGTTCTTTCCCGATGGCAACCGCTATGAAGGGACATTTCGCTTAGTTAGCGAAGTGGGAGGTGATACAGTCACCAGCCAGCCTAGCGGTCGGGGAACGTTTTTCTTTAGTAATGGCAGCCGTTATGTGGGCGAGTTTTTTGCAGGTCAACCTTTTGGTCGAGGAACGCTGATTCGTCCAGATGGCAGCCGTTGTGAAGGGCAGTTCTTTAATGAAAATTTGGATGCCAAAGCCACCAGTTGTCGCTTCTCCAATGGCAGCACCTACCGAGGGGAACTGCGCCAGGGGGTGCCGCACGGTCATGGAACGCTAACGAATCCCAATGGTCAACGGTTTATTGGCACGTTCCGCGAGGGGCAATTTGTCAGAGCGGCACAATAGCTAACCATCCAATCAGGTTGTAGTTGTGGAGATGTTCGATGGGGATGTCTCCACTTTTAGTGAATTAAACGAGTTAAATTGAGTTGCACTTAGAAGTAGGCCTGTGCCGTTTTTCACTGCGGAGGATAGCGTTCCCCTTTACTATACCGATGAGGGAGAGGGGACGCCAATTCTTCTGATTCACGGGATTACAATGAATCACAAGTTTTTCCAAAGTTGCTCGTTTTGTTAGTTAGGAAGTTGAACTAGAGAACAGTTTAGATCGGGTTGGCGAATGGGGATGTGAATCACAAATTGAGTCCCTTTTTGGGGGGTTGAGTCACATTCTAACTTTCCATTGTGTTTTTCAGTGACGATTTGGTAACTGATTGGCAAACCTAATCCCGTTCCTTTGCCGATGGGTTTAGTTGTAAAGAAGGGATCGAAAATGCGCGATCGCACTGGTTGTGACATCCCCAAACCGTTATCTGCAATCATAATCTTCGCCCAATCGTCAGTTGTTTGTTGAGTTGAAATCCAGATTATTCCAGGCTGTATATGGCGTTCCTCGCGCGTTTTTTTTTGAGCCGCTTCTTCTAAAGCATCAATCGCATTGGCTAGCAGATTCATAAAGACTTGGTTGAGATACCCTGGATAGCACTCAACTAACGGCAGTTGTCCATAATTTTTAATCACTTCAATGGCTGGAGCATCGGATTGTGCCTTGAGGCGGTGCTGCAAAATCATTAAAGTGTTATCAATCCCTTCATGGAGATCCGCAAGCTTAAATTCTGCTTCATCCAGACGAGAAAAGTTACGCAACGAAATCACAATATTCCGGATGCGATCGGAACCGACTTTCATCGACTTGAGAATCTTCTGTAAATCTTCCACTAAAAAATCTAACTCCGCCTCCTCTAGCTCTGCTTGGAGCGAAGGAGAGGGATGAGGATAGTGATGCTGATAGGAATGGATGATTTTTAACAAATCTTGCAAATATTGCTCGATATATGACAGGTTGCCATGAATAAAGTTAACTGGATTATTAATTTCATGGGCAACTCCTGCCACCATTTGGCCCAAAGCAGACATTTTTTCGCTTTGTACCATTTGACCTTGGGTTCGGTGCAGTTCTTCGAGGGTACTTTCCAGTTGCTGCATGTGTTGAGACAACTGTCGATCGCGTAATGTTAGCTGCTCTGCCATTGTATTGAATCCTTGCGCCAACACGCCGACTTCATCTTGGGTATTGGTCTGAAGGCGGATAGTCAGATCGCCTTGAGCTAAGGCTTGGGTTGCCTGAGTCAGAGATTGAATGCGACGGCTGAGTGCTTGAGTGACGCGAAATCCTAAAAGCATCACGCCGACAATCAGAACCCCCCCCAGGAACCCAAAAATAGCTACGACACACCAGAGTTTCCGCTCGGCTTGCTCCGTCTCTTCAAATGATTTAAGCACGGCAATTTGGAGGGCTTGCCCATCGAAACTGGGGAGTTCAACCGTTTTGCTGAGGAAAATTTCTCCGGCAATTTCTATCCGTTGCGGTGAAGCATTGGCTTGAGGAAACGACCAAGGGCGATCGCGCTTAAGCATTAAAGTAGACGCAGTAACGCGATCGCCCTGGAAGGCAACCAGATGCATGGATGTATTTCCTCGAATTTGTTGAAGTAGGGCATCATCAATGGCAATACCCACCACTAAGTTAGCCAGAATCGTGGTTGCGGATTTAATCGAGAAAAAACTGACCAGAGAGCAGGGTGCTGTATTGTCCGGTAGTAGAATGCCTGATACTTCCAGTCCGGTTTTAGCCGTGGCATTGACGATCGCATCCTGAAACTGAACCCCATCGAGCGATCGCTGCTGCGAAGAGAGTAAAGATTGACCGTTGGTGTCAACAATTCTCAGCAGATCGAGTTCTAAAGCCGATTGGATCGGTAGCAAGGTACGGAGCAATAAAGTGCGATCGCTTGTGGAAACCGCATCGACAACACTCCTCTCCTCGCTCACCCAACGGGCTTTGAGACTCAGCAATCTTTCTTTCTGCTGCAAATCCTGTTGTAGCAAAACAGCCAAATCGCTTGTCTCTTGGTAAGCCGTCTGTGCTAAATAATTCCTTGCAAAATAGCCCAACCCGATCGCCCCTAAAGTCCACAAACTGAGGAAGACGATCAAGGGCACAGACACTAACTTGACTGCAACCGGAAACTGATTATATCGGGTACGGAGGGTCATTTTTTTTGAGAGAGGGTTGCTTGGGGAACTGAAGCAAAGCCAGATTGCTCCAGAATCGCGTTTCCTGGCTGACCCAAAATATATTCAACAAAAGATTGGGTAGCCTCGGAAGCGTTTTTACTCCAAACAATCCCTATCGTTCGCGCCATTGGATACTGACCTGTTTTCAGGTTTTGTACTGTAGGCTCAATCCCATCCAAGCTCAGATGATTGACTGATAAGTTGTGGGAAATGGCATAAGCTAGAGAAAAGGCACCAATGCTGTAAGGGGTCGTTTGTAGCGTTTGAATGAGTTCCCCTTCTTTACGCATCACGACCGCGTTGGGTGAATTGTTCAAATCTTTGCCTAGATAATGTTGGCGCAGAAGACGCTTGGCAGATTCATCTTCTGGGCGATCGAGAACTACGATTGAGGCATCCGGCCCCCCCAACTGCTGCCAGTTGGTGATGCTACCGCTATAGATGGCTTGGATCTCTTGAGTCGTTAGGTTTTTGACTCCAGTGACGCTGGGGTGAGTCGCAACGAGTAGGGCATCTTTAGCGACTGCACGAAATTCTAAGGTACCATCGTTTTCTTCAGGGCTTAAGGTCTTAGAAATTGCACCCAAATCGATTAAATTCTGCTTAATCCCAGCAATGATGTTTTCTGACTGCCCGGGTTCTAGAAGGGTAATTTTCTCATTGTTATGAGTAGATTCGTAAGCGGTCTTTAGGGTTTGTAGAAAATCTACTGTGCTGCTGGACACTCCGGCTTGAAGTGGCGCTTGGCTAATACTGGTTGAGGTTGTAGCCGTAGGAGCCGAAACAGTCGTGTTGTTTGTTGAGCAACTCGGTAATCCTACGATCGCGATCGCGCCCAGCGTCAAGATGAGTAAATACGGCTTCATCAAGTGTTTCCCCTTAAATTAATAGTTATAAATATAACCATCAACTCTGGTTTCACTGCGACTTCTAGTCCTCCCTCAAGAGAAGTTTGAAAAACTTGTCCCCTTTTTGAAGTTCCGATTGCAGTCAATTGAAAGCCTATACAGTTTCTGCTAGGGATGAATCCGGTTCTTGCATACACTGAAGTCAGCGATCGCACTTTGCTGGGGTATCAAAGATCGCTGAGTCTGGCGAGTGCCAGCAATCACGGCCCGGAGAATACGGCGTCTTCTACATCTTGACGGCTGAGTGAATATTTGAAGGCGCGTTGCAGTTCTCGACCTTCTTCGTCCATGTTGAAGTAACGGACAATCAGTTGATCGATTTCTAGGGCGATTTCGGCTTCCCAGGCGTCTCGTTTGACGTACCAACAATGGAGTTGCGAGCGATTTTGTTGGCAACCTTGCTCAATTAACCAACGTTCAATTTCAGGTAACGGATGATTGTAAAGGGGGGTTTCAGCAGGCAAAGAAATCATTTTTAAGGATTGACAAAATAAGATAAATGTGTACTAACCAATGTGAGGAGCGCGGAGGGTGAAGAAAGCTTCGGGTTGGGAGTCTAGCGCTTGGGGTTGAATGAACTCTTCTCCGGGGACGGAGATGGGTTTTAAGACGGTTTCCGGGCGCGTGAGGGCGACTGCGATCGCTAACAGCAAGCAACCGATAAAAGCGATCGCAAGAATGAATAAGGCAAAGATTTCCCCAGCCGACAGCGGCCGCTCTGTGGGATCGAGGTAAGCAGAGGAGCGATACTTAGATTGGGCTGTGGTTTGGCGATACAACTCTGGTAGAGGTTGGATGACATAGAGGCGCGAGTAACCAATTTTTTGGTCGTAAACTTTGCGCTGTTCCACGCTACTCAGAGTGGCATAAGCTTGATTAATTTCCTGAAACTTCTCGGTAGCTACCTGCGGCGCGAGTTCGGTTGTATCGGGATGGTAACGCTTGCTGAGTTCCCGATAGGCGCGGCGAATTTCTATCCCAGAAGCTGAAGGGTGCAAACCCAGCAGGGTGTAATAGTTAGAGGCCGTTTGGATGTTTGGTTGTCCCTGATTGGATGTTGCTCGATTGCTGGTCACTATCGCTCCTCTAGCGTCCAGTTTTTAAGATTTTTTTATTTTAACTTTTGGTGGGGGTTTGGGGGGAAGAAGAGGATGGGGAGATGGGAGGATGGGGGGATGGGGAGA
>JAAHGE010000237.1 GCA_010672635.1 Desertifilum sp. SIO1I2
TCTGTACCGATTAAAAAACGAGTTAAAGATCTGCTCAACATCTACTAAACTCCTCAGTTGCACCTTAGCCGATCGAACTTAATCCTGAAATGCTCAATCAATCAGCTTTTAAGCCAAAGGTTGACAATCCGGCTGCGGCTGCGTAGCGATTTCATAGAATTTAATCTAGCTTTTGCAAACCCAATAGTCAACTATTTGCTTAACTTGTATGAAATCCTTAAAACCAGAAAAATCAATAATTTTATTTTATGATTTTAGTCTCCGTAAAAGTACGTAAATTGCGTTTTTACAGAAAATTCAAATCTTTATTTTATAGTCTCGAAAAAGTTTATTCTTTAGTCGTAGATGTCAAGAATTCCCAGAAAGCGATCGCCATCCTTCTAAACCCTCCCCGACGATCCCTACCTCCATCCTCTCTCCGCCAGAGAGCAAGCGCCGAACGTAGAAGACGGATTGACCCGGATAGATTGGCTCAGAAATCGCTATCCTTAAAAGAGCGATCGCCAACTCTCTGACTGCATCAAAGAGCCATTTTACCCCTTTACCCTTACATTTCTTCACACTACGGCGACTCGCAAAGCGTTCTTTCCAAGAATCGTGCCTTTTTGACCACCCCATTTTCATCGATTAAAACTATGGGTTCAGGAAACTTCAACCATTACGAAGATTCTCCAGTTAACAACACTCCCCAAGGCAAAGGATTATTAGGCGCAGGCTGGCGACCCTTAACGCGACAATTTAATTGGGATTACTTTTTCCATCTGGCTTCCCAAGACAGTTGGGAACTGATGCAGAAGTTTATGTCTGCAACCAGCGATATTGCCGACGCAATGGGTCGCAATCAATATACTTGGTGGGCCAACTTACTCAATGTTTTTTCTGAGGATACCCGTTATTATCTCGATGAATTTTGGAATTACATTACTCCAGAACCCCCTATCCCAGATTACCGTTACAAAGATATTCTCAGCGTCGAAGCACCCGTCGTTCAAACCGTTAGCCGCGATGCTATTCCCATTGACTTTGTACTCAATCGCCTTCAGGAAATTACCATCTTCAAAGTTTTAGAATTGCTAGGTAAACCTGACTTAATTACCCAGTATTTTATGGATCGCAGCTATTACTACCCCTCAGTGCGATTCATCAATTGGGAACGTCTAGAAATTATGGGAAGCGCCTATGCCTATTGGTCAGAAGCTCAAATTTGGTTGCAGATTGACTATTTAGGACGCGGGGGGAGACGACGCTATACCCTGATTGCGAATAACATCACCCCTCTGGTGACTAAAGCAACCTATAACCTCGCCGTCATGTTAAGCGGCTATCAGAGTCGAGTCGGTCAAGTCCATGCTGAGTTTCCCATTCGCAGCTTTCCGGCAGATATCCAAAGTTTTACCGATACGGTTCAACAAGCGATTCTCGATCGCGATCAATTAGCTGTTTTAGTTCAAGGCGAACCCGGAACCGGAAAAACAGCTTGGACGCAAGCCGTAGCCAGGGAAATTTTAGCGCCTCTCGGCTATGTGATTTTTATTCTCGATCATGATGCGGTGGAAAACTTTGTTCCTCCAAGTTATTTAGAGCGAATTTGCTTGATTATTAACGAAGCTGATAATCTAGCGCAGAATCGTGCAAGCTTAGTGGCTCAAAATAATAGCAAAACGGAACATATTTTAAGCTTATTGGATGGTACGCTTTATCAAAGTGTCATTGATGATACTGGCGTTCATGCCAAACAAAAGCTTGTTGTTTTAATGACTTGCAACACCACCGAACGCCTCGATCCTGCTATGTTGCGAAAAGGACGAGTCGATTTGATGTATGACTTTGTACATCGATTTGTTTAAGCAGTTTGAGGGAAGCATCAGCAATGCTTCCCCAAACTTAGATACTTTAAGATAAACTAAAGCAAGTTCCTTCAATTTTCTAAAAATTCAATTCATGAGCTTGATTGAATTGCGAGAAATTACTAAAGAGAATTGGTTAGAGTGCGTCAGCTTGAAATTGAAAAAAGAGCAAAAAAACTATGTGGCAAGTAATGCGTTTTCCCTAGCGCAAGCAAGCTACGAACCCAATTGTTGGCCGCTGGCAATTTATCACGAAACAACGATGGTGGGTTTTGTGATGTGCGGTCGCAACGATCGCGGGCAATACTGGATTTTACGGTTGATGGTAGACTATTGCTATCAGGGACGGGGGTATGGGAAAGCGGCGCTAGAAAGTGCGATCGCCTTTTTGCAAACCCAACCCGACTGTCACGAAATTTTCATCGACTATGTAGAAGGAAACACCCTCGCGCAGAAGCTTTACCGAAGTTTGGGGTTTGTTCCCACGGGTGAGAAAATCGATCGCGAAATTGTGATGCGGCTCTCGTTGAAGCGCTAAACTAGGTTGAGTAAAATGTCAGCCAACCTATGCAAAAGTTTACTACTCAACTGCGCGTCCGCCACTACGAAATGGACGCTTTAGGTCATGTCAACAACGCCGTTTATCAACATTATCTCGAACAAGCGGCGATCGAACATTCCGAACACCTCGGCTTTACTGTAGCGCGTTACCAGCAACTCGGCGGTGTTTTTGTATTGAGAAAGGTTGAAATTGAGTATCTACGACCTGCCAATGCCAGCGATATTTTAGAAATTACCACTTGGCTAGAGAAAATGAAAGGACCTCGCGCCGTTCGCCGCTATGAAATTCGTCGCTTAGACGCTGAAGATATTCTCGTGATAGCTGAGGCTTTATGGGTTTGGGTGGATACTGCCGCGATGCGTCCCCGCGCCATTCCTAAAGAGATGATTGAAGCTTTTGATGCTTATTTACAGCCTGCTTAATGGGTGCGTTCTACTTCTATTCGTTCAATTCAGGTAAAGCGGCGATTTTACTGAGAAAGCGGTTGAGAACTTGGCTTTTAATGCCGTCAATCTTGACAATTTCTGCTAGAACTTTTTTATTATGTTCGCTGTATTCGCGAATAATTTCTGAGGGTAAACTTCCGGTCAATTCTTCTTGAAGAAAATAAAACGTTTCTCCGACAGGCGAATTAGGATGGAGCCACAAAACTAAATTAGGGCTTTGCACAATTCGATTATCTTCATTATAGCAAATTTCTAACTTAAAATGATAAATAACGGATTTATAAGTATTGCAATTTGGGTCTAAATCTTCTTGGGGAAAATGAACTGTTAAAGTAAAGCGATCGCCATCATTACAAGCCACGCATTGAGAGATATCAAACTCTTCAACATAAGGCGTTTTTTCGCGATCGGTTGAGAAAATTTGCTCTAAAAACTCTGACTGATAAGCAGTTCCTTTGGGCAAAGTCAACTGATAGTCATAACTCGGCTCCACTGAGCGACTAATAGCAGCTCGCGCAGCTTCTGCAACGCCTGGAGCGCTGGGTGCAGCCTTTTTTTGAGCCAGCGTTTGGGACACTAAACCATGCAAAACCCAAGCTTGATAAACCAGAAAACGGGCTTTTTTCAAAAAAGCAACCTGAGAGCCAACATTGCGAACTTTAACATCAATAATAGGCAAGCTCGGAAACTCTTCAGAACGCCGCAGCAAAATATCAACAATCTTAATTAAAGAATCTCCATCCTGGGAAACGATAGACTGAATTTTATAATCAACCTGAGCCAGCCAATTAGCAACATCTCGCCAATCATTGAGCGTATTAGCCTCTCGCTGCATGAGAACTTCAATATAGCGATATAAACCGCGCGAAAGGTCAACCCTTAACCCCCTCGGTTCTCGATTCAGTTCCGTCGCAACTTCCTTCGGGCCATAACCGCACAACAGACCCCGCAAACAAGCCATTTCTACGGGAGTCAGCTTACTGCGCTTTCCATACTGCTGTTTGGCGATCGCTAAATCTTCATACAGGCGGTCGAGATCCCAGTGTTGCGCGGCTTGCGGGAAGACTGACTCAGGAAGTGCCATCACGATTGTAGGGGTGCTGCTGATTTTGCTAACAACATCCTAACAGAACTCCTAATACCGGCTAGGTGATAGTTACACTCAGAAACTTCTAGCTTAGATAAAGAAAAGCCGCAATCAGCTTGAGCAGCTAGTGCGAAATCCGGATGAATCGCGCTGTTCTCCTCTAGAGAAGATGAGATTGGGCTAAAACTTCACAATTTGAAGAATTGGAGGCGATCGCAATGGCAACATCCACCCCCGTTTATCCCGGACTTTACGTTCAATCTGAGCGCGAAAAAAATCTAGCATTTCCCCTCAAACACACCGCAGTCAACGCCCAAATTGACGGGAACCTCTCGCGGGTTGAAGTCATTCAATCCTTTGAAAACCCCTTTAGCGAACCCTTAGAAGCCATTTACATCTTCCCGTTACCCGACGAAGCCGCCGTCGATCAAATGGAAATTCAAATCGGCGATCGCACCCTCAAAGGGAGCATCAAAAAACGCGAAGAAGCCCAAGCTCTTTACCAGCAAGCCAAACAACAGGGCAAAACCGCCGGACTCCTCGAACAAGAACGCGATAACATCTTCACCCAATCCCTCGCCAACATTCAACCCGGCGAACAAATCCAAGTCATTATCCGCTATAGCGATCGCCTCAAATTCGAGGGCGAAAACTACGAATTCATCTTTCCGATGGTCGTCGGGCCGCGCTATATTCCAGGCAACCCCATCGACAACAGCAGCGATACCGATATCGTCCCCGACGCCTCCCGCATTTCGCCCCCCATCGTGCCACCGGGAACCCGTTCCCGCCATGAAATTAGCCTCAATCTCACCCTCAGCGCTGGCGTTCCCATAGCCGAAGTGCGATCGCCCTCCCATCGCATCGAGATTAACCGTACCGGAGAACGCCTGCAAATCCAACTCGGCGACGACGATACCCTCCCCAACAAAGACTTCATCCTCCGCTATCAAATCGCCTCCGAACAAACCCAAACCACCATTCTCACCCAAGCCGACGAACGCGGCGGCCACTTCGCCCTATACTTCATCCCCGCCTTAACCTATCGCCCAGAAGAAATCATCCCCAAAGATGTCGTCTTCCTCGTCGATACCTCCGGTTCCCAAGGCGGCTTCCCCTTGCAGAAATGCCAGGAAATGATGCGCCAGTTCATTGCCAGCTTAAACCCCGGCGACACCTTCAGCATCCTCGACTTTTCCACCCACGTTCGCCGCCTTTCAGAAACTCCCTTAGCCAATACCCCAGAAAACCGCGCCCGCGCCCTCACCTACATCAACCAACTCAACGCCTGTGGCGGAACCGAAATGTTAAGCGGACTTCGCGCCGCCATCAACGCTCCCACTCCAGAAGGACGCCTGCGGAGTGTGGTGTTACTCTCCGATGGCTATATTGGCAACGAAACCCAAATCTTTGCCGAAGTGCAAGCCAACCTGAAACGAGGAAACCGCCTTTATAGCTTTGGTGCAGGCAGTTCCGTTAATCGCTTTCTGCTCAACCGCGTTGCTGAAATTGGGCGGGGAACCTGTCAAATTATCCGCCACGACGAACCCACCACCGTCGCCGAAAAGTTCTTTCGCCAGATGAATAACCCCGTCTTGGTGAATATCGAGGTTGCTTGGGAAGGTGATGGCGAACCGCCTTGTATTTACCCTTCAGCCGCCCCAGACCTATTTGCAGAACAACCCTTAGTTCTCATGGGACGCAAAGCCGATGCAACGGCGGGTAAACTGCGAATTAGCGGTACCTGTGGGGGCGGTCAAGCCTACGCACAGACATTTGACCTCAATTTTGAAGCAGCAGGCAATCCCGCTATTGCACAGCTTTGGGGACGCGCCAGAATCAAAGAACTCATGAACCAAATGGCAAGCGGGGAGGTGAAATCGGGCGTAGAGTCAGTGACAGACACGGCGCTAACCTACCATCTGCTGTCGCAATATACGGCCTTTGTCGCCATCAGCGATGACCAACGGGTGGAACCCAGCAGTCAGTCGCTTAAGGTGGAAGTTCCGGTAGAAATGCCAGAAGCGGTGAGTTACGCTGCTGCGGCTGCTCCTAGCAGTGCGATGGCTTTTCGCAGACAAGCACCGACTAGAGCTGCTTACTCTGCTCAAGTATCGGCTGAGGCGTGTTCGTCAGAGGGTCAGGCGGCTTATTTCATGGCTCCCTCAATCTCTGAAGCGGATGTTCTCCAAAAGAGTCTGCCAAAAGTCCCGACATCGCGCCTAGAAATTGTCCATTGTCAGGGATTAAGCGGCGCAGAACTCGCTCAACTGCAACAGCACTTACAATCGGTGAACCTCCCGCCAGGGGTGAGTGGAATGTTGGTTTGGGAATTTTCCTTAGAAAATGGACGCGTCAAGCATCTCGTTCTCGACGATACTCAATCCCATCGCTTGGATAGCACGCTGATTAATCTCGTGAAGCGATCGCTCTTAGTTTGGAAACCGCAAAACCTCCCCAACACTAAAGTTATCCTTCACCTCTGGATTAACTCCTAATCGCGACTAGGTTCGCAAGATCTCCGCGATCATCCGGTTGGCTTGCGAGCCATAGCCGCCGCCAAACAAGTTGAAGTGATTGAGGATGTGATAGAGGTTATACAGGGTTTTTCGTTGCTGGTATTCCGCATCTAGAGGGTACGTTTCGTTATAGCCTCGGTAGAAAGCGGCGGGAAATCCCCCAAATAATTCAGTCATCGCCATATCGACTTCGCGATCGCCCACATACGTTGCTGGATCGAGAATTACGGGTTCCCCATCGGTTGTAAACGCCGCATTTCCCGACCACAAATCCCCATGTACTAGCGCGGGTTGCGGCTGATAGTGCGCCAATAATTCCGGGATAGCGGCCAAAAGGCGATCGCTCTGTGGAAAATCTCCCCCCTTGCGTTTGGCGAGTTGGAACTGATACCCCAAACGATGTTTTACCCAAAAGGTTATCCAGTCCGCCGTCCAATCATTAATTTGTGGCGTCGATCCAATCGTATTATTTTGCAACCAACCAAAAGGCGTTGCTTGAGGTAGATCCGGAGGGGTAGCGCGATGCATTGCGGCTAGTTGGCGACCCATTGCTTCCCAATCTGAGGAACTTCCCCGACCAAAGCTTAACCACTCTAAGACAATATAAGCGGATCGATCTGCCGTTCCCCAACAAATAGGCTGAGGTACCCGGATCGTCTGGGTTTGCGCCATCTGAGTTAAACCCAAGGCTTCCGCCTCAAACATCGCCAGTTGCGACGCCTGGTTGAGTTTAACAAAATAAGTCCGGTCGGTTCCCACTAAGGAGTACCCTTGGTTAATGCACCCCCCGCTAACCGATCGCGTTTGTTCAATTGCGAAGGGTCGATCGGTCGCTTGGGCAATTCGTTCGGCGATCTTAGTCCAC
>JAAHGE010000238.1 GCA_010672635.1 Desertifilum sp. SIO1I2
TCTCTCAAAATTCACCCCCACATCGTAGCGAACGCAACCCGACAGTAGCGTTACTAAACACAGATACAAGGGAATGAGCCACAGGACAACAGACTTTGGTCTTCGCATTTCCAGTTCCTTCTAACTCAGCCAAACTAAGCCACCTACCGTTAGGATAGCGGCAATCAGCGCCACCCAGATAAACGGATTGTCTTGTAAGTTCATACTCCCCAAATCTTCTAATTCCGAGGTTTGGGAAGTTTTCGGCTGTGTTGATTTTACCCCGGCACCGCGTCGGTATTGCGGCTCGCTTTCGGTCATTGACCCTAAATCAGGGATTTCGGTTAGCCAATCGGCGCGTCGTTCCAACTGGGGTGCTTCTAGAATGTAGAGCAACCCCAATCGGCGCGTCGTTCCAACTGGGGTGCTTCTAGAATGTAGAGCAACCGCTTTCCTTGCTGGCGAGTCTCATAATGGGGATGTTGTTCGAGTTGCTTGCAAAGCTGACGTGCTTCAGTACGCATTCCCGCCGCCTCGTAAGCAGTCACCAGCCAAATTTGCACCTCACCCCCCAAACGGCTATTGCGTTGAACTAAGGCGCTAGCCTTCTGTAACGCTTCCACAGACTCGCGATAGCGTCCCCGCTCAAAAGCATCCTTTCCGGTGCGATACTCGCGTTGAACGAGTTCTAAAGTTTCGGCATCCACGATATTAATTGCGATCGCATCTCCTTCATCCTAGAACAACCCGGTTGACCCTCGCACGCTAGCCGCCCTTTAACCCGGACATAAACTCCGACGCCACAATCATCGAGCCAATCCCAGAATCGGTTAAAACTTCTAATAACAGCGCATGGGGAACGCGACCATCGACAATATGCGCCGCCTTCACCCCTTGCGCCAAACTCCGCACGCAGCAATTCACCTTGGGAATCATCCCCCCGGCTACCACTCCCGTTGAAATGAGTTCGCGGGCCTGTTGAATATCCAACTGGGGAATCAGCGTCGAGGGGTCTTTATAATCTTGTAAAATCCCCGCCGTATCCGTCAGCAAAATTAGCTTTTCCGCACCCAACGCTGCTGCAATCTCTCCAGCCACCGTATCAGCATTGATATTGTAAGCCTGTCCGGTTTCATCGGCCGCCACGCTAGAAATCACCGGAATATAACCATTGGCGAGAATGGGTTCCAAAATTTTGGTATGAACCCCACTCACTTCCCCCACAAAACCAATCCCTTCGCGACCTTCAGGACGGGCTGTAATCAAATTACCATCCTTCCCGCACAATCCAATCGCCGAACCGCCTGCTTGGTTAATCAGCGAGACAATCTCTTTGTTGACGCGGCCGACTAACACCATTTCCACCACATCCATCGTCGCCGCATCCGTCACGCGCAGACCATTTTTAAACTGCGGTTCTATCCCCAACTTGCCTAGCCAAGTATTAATTTCCGGGCCGCCGCCATGCACCACCACCAGACGCACGCCAACACACGCCAGAAAGACAATATCCCGCATCACTTTATCTTTGAGCAGGCTATCTTTCATCGCGGCCCCACCATATTTCACCACAATGGTACGGCCGGCAAATTGCTGAATGTAGGGCAAGGCTTCACTCAGCACGCGCACGCGAGTTGCCTCAGCTTGCTGTAATTGTTCGCGTTCGGTCAGCATAGGTCGGTTTGGATTAAATTCGAGATTGTAAAGTAAAGTACCACGTTGCTACTCTACCTGAGCTAAAACCTCTCTACTCTATACCCAGAAAATCCCCAGGAAGTGTTATTCCTGAACAGACGGAGGAGAGACGGAGGGGCGTAAAATTTCGGGGAGTTTCTCAAAAATCCGGTCAGCCACGGCTTCAGGCGTGTCTGTACTGTCCACCGCAATTTGCAAGTCCGCTTGGGCGTAGAGGTGTTGGCGCTGTTCGTAAAGCTCTTGTAACTTTTCTAAAGGATTGACTCCTTGCAAGAGCGGACGGCTCGTATCGGCCAGGAGGCGAGCATACAGTTGTTCGACAGGTAAGTTGAGGTGAATGACCACACCCTGATGTAAAAATCCCCAGTTTTTGCGCCGCAGGACAATTCCTCCCCCAGTTGCCACCACGCAACTGAGATAGGCACAGAGTTGGCCGAGGACTTGAGTTTCTAAATCCCGAAAGACTGGTTCGCCCTCGGTGGCAAAGATATTAGCAATGGTTTCGCCAGTGAGTTGTTCGATTAAATGGTCGGTATCAAAAAACCGATACTCCAAACGCTGGGCTAAGATTTGTCCGATGGTGGTTTTCCCTGCCCCCATCATGCCAATCAGGTAGAGGCTGCGTCTTTTTAAGCGATCTTTCAAAACTCGTTTCCTAAACTCGTATCCTTATTAAAATCTTGCCCTAGGTTTTGGTTTAGAGCAAAGCGAATTTTCAGGATTTTTTTAGCGGAAGCGGTAATCGGGTTAGCTTGCCCTTGTAAGATCGGTAGTTAGACGCTACCTCTCCTCTAGCCGCTGCTTTCATCGCCTAGCGGGATAAATTAAGAGGTTGCTTTTTACCCAATTGTCAAGCGAAAGACTCTGAACTAGCTTGCAGTCTATCGCTTGCCAAGCTGTAGATAGATGTCCAAGTGCAAGATTTAATCTGTTCTCTGCTAGAGTCGCCGATGGATAGCAAAATTTCGAGTATTTTAGATCAATCTGCAACAGAACTGCTCGGTGAGTGGTTGCGATCCTTAACGAGCAGCCATCGTCAAGGGATATTGAAAGAAGCAGAATTGCGAGAAGAGTGCCGAGAGTTTTTAAGTGCGTTTGCTAAAGCCGTTCAAGGCGATCGCCTCGGCAGCATTCAAGGGCCGCAATGGAGCGAAGTTCGCGATATTCTAACCCATATTTCGCGATCGCGATCGCAAAAAGGCTTTACCCCCTCCGAAACTGCCATGTTCGTCCTCTCCCTCAAGCAGCCGTTGTTTGAGCGGTTGCGGCAACAATGGGGCGATCGCTCCCACGAACTACTCGACGAGATCTGGCAAACCACCACCCTCCTCGATCGCTTGGGGCTATTGACCACCGAAATTCACCAAAAAACCCGCGATGAAATCATCCTCCGCCAACAAGAAGAACTCCTAGAACTGTCTACCCCCGTCGTCAAACTATGGCACGGCGTTCTCGCCCTCCCGATCATCGGTACCCTAGACAGCGCCCGCACCCAAATTGTCATGGAGTCGCTCCTCCAAAAGATTGTTGAGACGGGTTCAGAAATTGCCATTATCGACATCACCGGCGTTCCCACTGTAGACACCCTCACCGCTCAACATCTACTGAAAACCATTACCGCCGCTCGGCTAATGGGAGCAGACTGCATCATTAGCGGTATCCGCCCGCAAATTGCCCAAACCATCGTTTACCTGGGGGTCGATCTCCAGGGAATCATTACAAAATCGACCCTAGCGGATGCCTTTGCGTTAGCGCTTCAGCGAACCGGAACCAAAATTGATCGTTCAGACATTAAGTAGGTCAGCAAGCACAATGGAACGCATTCCCATCCTTCAAATGGGTGAATTTCTTCTCGTAACAATTCAAGTAGATATGCACGATCGCCTAGCGATGGCACTGCAAGAGGATCTGACCGCTCGGATCTCTCAAGCCAATGCCCGTGGCGTTTTAATTGATATTTCTGCCTTAGAAATAGTGGATTCCTTTATTGGGAGAATTCTCGGCAATATTGCTAAAATGGCGAAAGTATTAGATGCTCACACAGTCGTAGTGGGAATGCAGCCAGCAGTGGCGATTACACTCGTTGAACTGGGGTTATCGCTGCAAGGTATCCGAACGGCTCTCAATGTTGAAAAAGGCATGAACCTGCTGCGAGTAGCCCTCGACCCAGAGAGCGCCCCTCACCCTTTTCCACGAGGATAGGCTGATGATTGCCTTGAGGTCTGAAACCTTAAGCATCCAGTCCTCAGCGGACGTTGTGCTGGTTCGGCAAGCCGTCCGTCAACTGGCGATTGAGTTAGGGTTCAGTTTGGTCGAGCAAACCAAAATTGTCACCGCCGCTAGCGAACTGGCCCGCAACACCTTGGATTATGGTAAAGGAGGCACCGTACAGCTTGAAGCCCTTCAAGAAGAGAGGCGTAAAGGCTTGCGCTTAACTTTCACAGACCAAGGGCCCGGCATTCCCGATATTGAACTAGCCCTTAAAGACGGCTATACGACGGGCAACGGCTTGGGAATGGGATTGAGCGGCAGCAAACGCCTTGTCAATGAATTTAAAATTGATTCTACGGTTGGGTTCGGTACCTGCGTGACTGTGACAAAGTGGAAATAGACGATCGGCCTATAAGAGCGTGAGAGCTATTTTTTTATGACCAATCCCTGGGCGATCGCTCTAACAGATCCAACCCAAGTGGGAGAAGCTCGACGGCGCGCGACTTCCCTAGCACGGCAACTGGGCTTTAATGAGGAGGACAGCGGTAAAGTGGCGATCGCCGTCACTGAAGCCGCCAATAACCTGCTGCGCCATGCCACCAGCGGACAACTCTTGCTACATCCCAAAGAAAATCACGGGATCGCGGGAATTGAAATGCTCGCCCTCGACCGCGGGCCGGGCATGATTGATGTTGAGGAGTGCTTGCGCGATGGTTTTTCCACGACGAACACCTCCGGCAACGGTTTGGGGGCGATCCAACGGCTTTCCCATTATTTTGAGGTCTATTCGGTTCCCCAGCAAGGTACCGCCATTGTCTGCCAATTCTGGGCCAGTCCGCCCCCCCCGGATCGCGATTCCCGTAGGGATCGTTTCGCGAATCGCCTAGAGGTGGGCGTCATCTGCTTGCCCAAACCCGGAGAAACCCTATCGGGGGATAGCTGGAGCTATTGTCCGTTAAGCGATTCCTACGGGAATCGCCATCTGCTCCTGGTGGCCGATGGTCTCGGACATGGCCCCCAAGCCGCCCAAGCCTCTCTGGCTGCTGTTAACGCCCTTTGGGAATATGCAGAACGAACCCCTTTAGAGATTATGCAATCTGCCCACGGAGCCTTACGCAGCACGAGGGGGGCAGCGGTGGCGATCGCTGAGATTCGCCCTGAGAGCCAGCAACTCATCTATACCGGAGTCGGTAATATTGCAAGCTGTATCTTTAACCAAGAGCGCAGTTCAAGCATGATTTCCCATCACGGCACCTTGGGTCATGAAGTGCGAAAAGTGCAAGAATTTACCTATCCCTGGTCGGAGAGCAGCCTGTTAATTATGCACTCGGATGGCTTGGGAACGCAATGGCGTTTAGAATCCTACCCCGGATTAAAATATCGCCACCCCAGTTTAATTGCAGGCGTTCTCTACCGCGACTTTTGCCGAGGGCGCGATGATGTAACGGTGTTGGTGGCGCGAGAGCGAATTTCGTAGGGCGAATCGCGCTGATTTCGGCAGCGGGGAGAGGGCACTAATACCTGCAAATCGCATACAGTAGACTGCACGCCTCCAAGAAACGCATCCGGCAAAAGCACGGACCCCTAGAACGGACACGAATCAGAGGCTGAGAACGAGCGAGGACCCCGTATGCATGGTCTTTTAACCCTAGAAATTCGCTACGAGCAAGATGTCGTCTTGGCACGGCAAAGAGCGCGACAAATTGCCCAACTGCTTGGGTTTGAGGCTCAAGATCAAACCCGAATTGCCACTGCCGTTTCAGAAATTGCCCGCAATGCCTTTCAGTATGCTCAAGGCGGACGGGTAAAATTCTCCGTAGGCACGGCAGAATCTGTCCCCTGTTTGCTAGTGACGGTTCGCGATCGCGGATCGGGCATTCCCCACCTATCCCAAGTTTTATCGGGTCAATACACCTCTTCTACGGGGTTGGGGTTGGGGTTGGTGGGAACGCGGCAGTTAATGGATCGCTTTGAGGTGGAGTCTACGCCTAGCGGCACAGAAGTGAAAATTGCCAAGAATTTACCCCTGCTCGCTCCTTCCCTGACGCCGCAACAACTCACCGCGCTCGTCGATCGCTTAATCGGGCGATCGCCCCAAAATCCCTTTCAAGAAATTCAACAACAAAACCAGGAACTCCTGCGAGCCTTAGAAGCCTTGCGCCGCCGGGAAGAAGAACTCTCACAACTCAACCAAGAACTTGAAGATACGAACCGGGGAGTGGTGGCGCTTTACGCCGAATTAGATGAAAAAGCGGACTCTCTGCGACGAGCCAACGAACTCAAAACTCGCTTTTTATCGAATATGAGTCATGAGTTTCGCACCCCCCTCAACTCGATTTTGTCCCTGTCTCGCCTGCTTCTCGATCGCTTAGATGGAGACTTAAATTCCGAACAGGAAAAACAGGTAATGTTTATCCGCAAAGCCGCTGAAGGTTTATCGGAACTGGTGAACGATTTACTCGATTTGGCGAAGGTGGAGGCGGGGAAATTGATCCTGCGTCCCTCCGCGTTTGAGATTGGCGATCTGTTTGCCACCTTGCGGGGGATGCTGCGTCCCTTGTTAGCCCATAACACTTCGATTAATCTGATTTTTGAGGAACCCCGCGATTTGCCCGAACTGTATACCGATGAAGGCAAAGTCGCGCAAATCCTGAGAAACTTTATTTCCAATGCCCTCAAATATACCGAACAAGGCGAAGTGCGGGTTTGGGCAACGGCTCAGGGCGATCGCATCGTGCTTTCTGTCACCGATACGGGCATTGGCATTAGCTCCATCGATCGAGAGCGCATTTTTGAAGACTTTGTGCAAATTGAGTCTCATCTCCAACAGCGCGTCAAAGGAACCGGACTGGGATTGCCCCTTTCGCAAAAGTTGGCTGAACTCCTCGGCGGTAGCGTCAGCGTCACGAGTACCGTTGGAGTCGGTTCAACCTTTAGCGTGATGTTACCCCGAATTGCACCTGGGGCAGAGCAAGCGCCTCAATCGCTTGGAGTTTGGGAACTGGAGACAGACAAACATCCGGTTTTAATTATTGAAGATCATCCCGATACGCTGTTTGCCTACGAGAAATGCTTGGAACAGTCGATTTATCAACCCATTCCCGTCCAGACGCTCTCTCGTGCGCGGGAAGTGCTGGCCGAGTTGCGCCCGGTTGCCATTATTTTAGATATTTTACTGGAAGGTCAAAGTACCTGGACATTCCTTTCCGAGCTAAAAGAGCATCCTACCACTCAAAATATCCCCCTTTTGGTGATTACCGTCGTTAATAACGAGACATTGGCGATCGCGCGCGGGGCGGATGGCTTTTTAATTAAGCCCATAGATAGATTGTTACTGCTCAACCAACTCAATAGGCTAGTCAAACAGCACCCGCATCAAAACCTTTTAGTGATTGATGACGATCCGGCTGCTCGTTATTA
>JAAHGE010000239.1 GCA_010672635.1 Desertifilum sp. SIO1I2
TCTCAATGAGGTTATCGATCGGCGGACAGGTATTCCCATTACATTAGCTGTCATTTATTTAGAAGTGGCTAAACGAATTGACTTTCCCATGATTGGGATTGGGATATTCTTCGGCGGCGATCGCTAGGGCAGCTTTCGCTAAATTAATCTGTGCGTCAGGCTGTTGAACTTCTTGGTAGAAGTGCTGTCTAGCTAGGGGAAAATTCATAGGTCTTACTGTAAAAAGGGCGATCGCTGTCTGTAGCGCTAGGCTTGTTTAAGGGTAAAGAGCTGATTGACTGACACTCACTGCTGAAAGTCCTATACTGGCTGCTGTTGGGTTTCGTACCTCAGCCCAACCGACACGACTATCTTGATTGTCAGCAAATCAGGGTAAGGTGACTGATGCTTGCTGGGGCGATCGCCTCTGGGGGTAGGCAATCTTCCTAATACCCTATCGGCATCTCCAGGGGTTTTTATCTTCTCTAGGTGATATTTAGTTAAAATCTGGGTCAAAGTTTGTCTTCAATCTGCTAATGTCGGTAATCCTTTCCAGAACCATATTGCCAAGCCTCTAGAAGACGTTGACCATAATAGCGTTGTTTTGGCGGTAGATTGTCAATCCAAGCTGTTATTTCCACCGCTTGACTCGCCGCATACAACCCCGTATAAACGCCCAAGTTCAGATAATGTCTCATCCAGTTGAGTAACATCCCTAACCCCACTTGGGGAACCACTTTGGCAATCAAACCCGGAGAACTGAGGGCTGTTTCGATCAAAGTTTGCGTCAACGGACTAAACTGTACCACATCCTGTAAAAACGGACGCAGCACCTCATCTCCTAATTTATCCATAATGGGGAACACAACCGCGAGCAGTTGGTTAATTTGCTGCGGATCGAGGTTTTGCTGCATCCCCATACTCATCGCCCGCTGAAATAGCCAGGTGACGGACAAATTCGGCTGATAGGGTTGCAACCCGGCGAGGGCATTAGCGCTTAACGCATCAGCTTCTAGGGCGCTGTCTATACCATTGGTTAGCCGTTGCAGGTGGCGAATGGTTGCCCCAAACCCGCCAAAGCTTAACGGAGATTGACTACCGCTACTATCACCCACGGGTAAAATCCGGTTGAAAGGCGTTTTTAGAGGGCTATCTTGATAGCAGGGGAAAAAGCCAAACAGGGCGCGTTGAAACTGCAATCGATCGAGTTGAACCTGTTGATATTCCGGTAGAAGGCGGAGATATTCTTCAAATAGGAATTCTAAACTGAAGCGCTGGGGATCGGCGTCGAGATAGGTAAATAGGTAGGTGGTTCGCCCATCTCTGGCGGGGAAAGCTTCCCAAAAGTATTGACACTGGTGGATTGCAGGCGTGAAGCTAGCGATTAGATCGCCGCTAGAGTTTTCTGGGTAGCCCGTGGCGCAACTCCCTACGACTAAACACACCGCATCGGGGGTTTTGCCGTTTCGGACTTGGCGAACGATAGGGGAAAAATGCCCCATTGCATCAATCAGCAGGCGAGTGGTGAGGATTTGTTCTCCGGCAGAGATTTGGACGCCATTAGGATGAATTGTGGCGCTATTAAAGGGCGTGTTTTCCAGCAGTTGACCGCCTGCTGCTAGAAATCTGTTTTTTAAGGTTTCTAGTAAATAAACGGGGTCTACACCGATGTTAAGGACATCTCGGACGCAAATTTCAGGACTACCGGGAAAATAGATGCGGGCGGGGTTATACTCAGTGGCGATCGCCCTTTGGAGTTCGTCTGGGGTTAATAACTCTTGTTCGACGAGGGTGGCAAATTCATCGCGAGAGATATTCCATTCTTGATCGCGCCCCCGCAGTTTGCCCCTTTCTAACAGGACAACCCGCCTTCCTCGCAATTGTAAGGCCGTGGCGATCGCAATTCCCAACGTCCCCCCACTCACCACCACATCCCAGTCAAGGTTAGTCAATTCGCCTGTCTCTGAGGTGACAACCCCAGGAACGGGTAATGTTTGTTCTCGAAGATTCTGCCAAAGCCGATCCGCCTTCCGCAGCCCCCCCAAAACATCGCCGTTCAGTTGTGAAAGAATTTGTTCGGTTAAGGTCATTATTTTGAGTTCCGAGTTCCGAGTTCCGAGTTCCGAGTGAGAAGAGGATGGGGAGGTGGGGGGAAGTAAGTGCTGAGTGTAAAGTGCTGTTTCGCGGTTCTTGGTGCGTAGCGGTGTGCTGAGTTGATAATTATCAAGTTTTCCTGTCTCTTGTTCCCCAACCCCTAACTCCTAACTCCCAACTCCCCTCTTTTCCCCCAACTCCTAACTCCCAACTCCCTTCTTCCCCCAACCCCTAACTCCTAACTCCCAACTCCCTTCTTCCCCCCACCTCCCCATCTCCCCATCCCCCCACCCTCCTCAGCGGATAATTTTCTTAATCAAATTCAACTTCCCTGCATAAGGGGCGTAGCGCCAGTTGAGATCGAGGCGGAAGCCTTTTTTGAGGACGCTTTTTTGATGAGAGAAGGTGTCGAAGCCAGCTTTTCCGTGATAGGAACCCATACCGCTATTACCGACGCCGCCGAAGGGTAAGTCAGCAACGCCAATGTGCATAATCGTATCGTTGAGACAAACGCCACCTGAAGAGGTTTGTTCTAGGACTTGTTGCTGATGGGCGGTATTTCGGGAAAAGAGGTAGAGGGCGAGGGGTTTGGGTCGGGCGTTGATTTGGGCGATCGCCTCTGAGAGATCGCTATACTCTAAAACCGGGAGGATCGGCCCAAAAATTTCTGCTTGCATGATGGGCGCATCCCAACTGACGTTATCAATGATAGTTGGGGCGATGTAGCGTTCTTCGGGAAGGGTGTCTCCGCCGATAATGATTTCCCCATCGTTGAGTAAGCTAGCGAGGCGGGAAAATTGCTTTTGGTTAATGATTCTGCCGTAGTCGGGGCTTTTGGCGGGGTTCTCGCCGTAAAATTCGATAATTTGCGCTTTAATTTTATCAAGTAAAGCGGGCTTAATCTGGCGATCGACAAGTAGATAGTCGGGGGCGATGCAAGTTTGTCCGGTGTTAAGGAATTTTCCCCAGGTGATGCGTCTGGCGGCGGTGTTGAGGTCAATATCGGTATCGACGATGCAGGGGCTTTTTCCGCCTAATTCTAGGGTAACGGGGGTTAGGTGTTTGGCGGCGGCTTCCATGACAATTTTGCCGATGGCGGTTCCCCCGGTAAAGAAGATATGGTCGAAGCGTTGGGCGAGGAGTTCTTGGCTGGTTTCAACGCCACCTTCAATGGCTGCAATGTAGTGGGGATCGAAGGTTTTAGTAATTAAGTTAGCAATAACTTGAGAAGTACGGGCCGCAATTTCTGAGGGTTTAACAATAATACAGTTGCCAGCAGCGATCGCGGCAATGAGGGGAGAGATGACTAAGTAAAAGGGATAGTTCCAGGGGCTAATAACTAGGACTACCCCTAACGGTTCTGAGTAAATTTGGGCACAGGCTGGAAATTGGTCGATGGGGACTTTAACGTTTTGCGGTTTTACCCAAGATTTCAGCTTTTTGAGGATATCTTCAATTTCTCTGACGACGCCAATTTCAGAGAGGTAAGCTTCAAGTTCAGGTTTCCCTAAATCGGCGTTGACTGCGGAGATAATATCGTCTTTGGCATCCAGAATGGCTTGTTTTAAGCGCTTAAGTTGAGCAATTCTAAATTCAAGGGGGCGGGTTTGACCGGTTTGAAAAAACTCTCGTTGCTGTTGCAGAATTTGCGGAATGGAGTGCATGAGTTTAAATCCTTGTTAGCGGATTGAGATTCAACTAAACCCTGAAACAAAAAACGAGCGAGGCTTGCTTTGAACGCGACGATCGATTGCTAAATCTATCAATCTCTTTATTATAATTCTTGATTTGCAAGAGGGTGAGACCTTAGCGATGGATCGGCAATTTTATTGTAAAGACGCTTCCTTGTCCAACCTGCGAAGATAAGTTGAGAGTGCCATTGTGAGCTTCTGTAATTTGGCGCGATAGGTATAATCCTAAACCGCTACCTGCTCTTTTGTGGCTGCCAGTCCGAAAGCGTTCAAATAAGGTTGCTTGTTCTTGAGGAGAAATCCCCGAACCCGTATCTTGAACTTCAATGGCGACGCGCTCTGACGATGAAGGGCTTTCAATTCGTTTGAGGTTAATGGCAACAAATCCGGTATCAGTAAACTTAATAGCATTGCCAATTAAGTTGGTTAAAACTCGGCGGAGTTCGATGCGATCGCCTAAAACTTTGCCCTTCATGTTTTCCACATCAGGATTGATTTTAAGTTTAAGTTCAAGCTCCTTTTCTAAGGCTAAAGGTTTTAATTCTTGACAAATCTCTTGCAAAAGTTCGGGCAAATCGAGCGGGGAAAAGGCTAAGTTTTTTCGCCCTGCCTCATAGCGATAGACTTCTAGCAGTTGGTTCACCATTTTGAGCAGGTTTTGATTGCTGCTAATCATGGTATTCACTACTTCGACAACGCCGGGGTTGAGTTCGCCAAATGCCCCTTGCTGAAAGAGGTTTAACATCCGATCGGCAGCTACTAGGGGCGTTCGCAGATCGTGGGTGAGGCGAGATACGAAGTCTTCGCGCTGGCGGGCGATGTGATCGCGTTCGTCAACGCTGTGCTTGAGGCGGAGAAGCGATCGCACTCGCGCTAATAACTCATCAAACTCCACGGGTTTGCGGATAAAGTCATCTGCCCCTAAATCCAAACCTTTGACGACACTGGGTTGATCGTGGGCGGTAATCAGCAGGATCGGCATAAAAGGTAGCGATTTATTATCCCGGAGGCGCTGCGTGACTTCGTAACCATCCATATCTGGCATCATGATATCCAGCAGGACGAGATCCGGAGGAGAGGCTTCCACTTCAGCAAGGGCGGCTTTACCACTTTCGGCAATAGCGATCTCGTAGCCTTCTTCCTCTAAAATGGACTGAATCAAGAAACAGTTGTCCGGAGAGTCATCAACGACGAGGATGCGATCTTTTTGACTGAAGTTAGCAAAAGACGAATGGCTCATCTGTAAAAAGTGTTCTCTAAATAAAGAATTAAAACATCAGTTATTGAGAGGCCTGAACGCTTCAGAGACTCGTCAAAATTTTGGCGCGTTACCGCAAAATTTACCTCACTCTTTTGATTGATTCTCCATCTTTTAGAGTAAATCAATTCTATTTCCTGCAAGAAATCGATTTCCAGGGAATATTTTTTTCGCTGGAAATCGAAACAGGGGGAACTGCTTGAAAGAGAAGACAACAAATTGCACTCTTAAAACAGGAAGTAACGTTGAGCCATCGGGAGTACCGTTGCCGGTTCGCAAGTTAAAAGCCGACCATCTGCCCTGACTTCGTAGGTTTCCGGATCGACTTCGATGTGCGGTAAGGCTTCATTGAGTTTAAGGTCTCGCTTGGTGAGTTGGCGAGTTCCAGAAACGGCTACTCCGGGTTTCTGTAATTTTAGCTGAGTTGGGATATCTGCTTCTAGGGCGGCTTGAGAAATAAAGGTTAAAGAGGTGGTGGCGATCGCCCCGCCAAAGCTGGCAAACATAGGTCGCATGTGGATCGGCTGGGGGGTGGGGATGCTGGCGTTGGCGTCTCCCATTTGGGCGTAGGCGATCGCGCCGCCTTTAATAACGATTTCGGGTTTGACGCCAAAAAAGGCGGGTTTCCACAGGCATAAATCCGCGAGTTTGCCTTCTTCTACCGATCCCACAGAGTCAGCAATTCCGTGGGTAATGGCAGGGTTAATTGTATATTTTGCCACGTACCGCTTGGCCCGCAAGTTATCGTTTTGCGAGGAATCGGTTTCTAAAGGCCCCCGCTGGACTTTCATTTTATGGGCGGTTTGCCAAGTCCGGATAATGACTTCCCCCACGCGTCCCATTGCTTGGGAGTCGGAGGCGATCATGCTAAATGCGCCTAAATCGTGCAAAATATCTTCGGCGGCGATCGTTTCTCTGCGGATGCGCGACTCAGCAAAGGCGACATCTTCGGGAATGCTGCGATCGAGGTGGTGGCATACCATCAACATGTCCAGGTGTTCTTCCAGGGTGTTGAGGGTGTAAGGTCTTGTGGGGTTGGTGGATGAGGGGAGAACGTTAGCTTGGCCGCAGACTTTGATAATATCGGGGGCATGTCCGCCGCCTGCGCCTTCGGTGTGGTAGGTGTGGATGGCGCGGTTTTTAAACGCTTGAATGGTGTCTTCCACAAATCCGGCTTCATTCAGGGTATCGGTGTGGATGGCGACTTGCACGTCATACTCGTCAGCGACGCTAAGACAGGTGTCAATGGTGGCGGGAGTGGTTCCCCAGTCTTCGTGGAGTTTGAGGCCCATAACTCCGGCTTGAATCTGTTCTACCAGGCTTTGGGGTTGGGCGCTATTGCCTTTACCTAGAAAGCCGAGGTTGATGGGGAAGGCGTCGGCGGCTTGCAACATGCGGTAGATGTGCCAGGGGCCAGGGGTGCAGGTGGTGGCGTTGGTTCCAGTCGCCGGGCCCGTTCCGCCGCCTATCAGGGTGGTGACTCCGGAGGCGATCGCTACTTCGATTTGTTGCGGGCAGATAAAGTGAATGTGGCTATCAATTCCCCCAGCCGTTAAAATCATTCCTTCTCCGGCGATCGCTTCGGTGCCGGGGCCAATAATAATATCGACGTTATCTTGAATGTAGGGATTTCCGGCTTTGCCAATTTTGTGGATTTTGCCGTCTTTGATACCGATATCGGCTTTAATAATTCCCCACCAGTCGAGAATTAAAGCATTGGTAATTACGGTATCGACGGCCCCATCGGCGTTAGAAATTGGAGATTGACCCATGCCATCGCGGATGACTTTCCCGCCGCCAAATTTGACTTCATCGCCGTAGGTGGTTAAGTCGCGTTCGACTTCAATAATCAATTCGGTGTCGGCGAGGCGGATGCGATCGCCGACAGTGGGGCCATAAGTCTCCGCATAGGCCCGCCGATCCATTCGATAACTCATGACGCTTGCTCCTCACTTACCCTTAAAATTGCAGTTTTGGCGATCCCATGCAAAAGTGCGGCGATCGGCATTCGATCGGTTAGGTTGCCCTTAATTTATCATTCGCCGATCGAATTCGGAAATAAGATATTGCAAATTTCTTTCGCTATAGCCAACTGTGAGTTGAGGTTGGTCTTGGAATAGGGGTAAAAGAGACTGCAACGCCTTGACCCAGGATTGATTAAAAAATGTTAAATCCAATCGCTTTTTAATGGATTCTTTGAGAGAAACTCGGTTGAGCGATTGCGGTTTGGGGCTGGCTTTCTCAGGTTGTATCAGATT
>JAAHGE010000024.1 GCA_010672635.1 Desertifilum sp. SIO1I2
ACCTCTTGGCGATACTTTTCAATGGCTGAATGCGGCTGGGGATAATGTTGTTGATAGAGTCGAATTAATTCACAAAGCTCTTCAATATAAATGACGGCGTGGGGAAGATTGCCATGAATAAACGAAACGGGGTTATTAATTTCGTGGGCAACTCCCGCCACCAATTGCCCCAAAGAAGACATTTTCTCGCTTTGAACTAACTGGGCTTGATAGGATTGAACTTCGACTAACGCTTGTTCGAGTTGGCTGGCTTTTTGTTCTAAAGAGCGACTGTAGGAAGCCGTTTGTTCGGAAGAACGTTGCAACTGCTGGGTCATTTGATTAAAGGTGGTTGCTAAAACACCCACTTCATCTTCAGTGAAAGTCGGCGCGATCGCAGTTAAATCCCCTTTGGCAACTTGGGTAGCCGCTTGATTAATGGCCAAAATCGGTCTAGCAATTTGCCGCGCTAGCAAATAAACCCCCACGGCTAAAAATCCAGTCGCCCCCAAACCCACTAAAAAAATAGTCCCTGCGAGTTGGCGGGCGGGTGCAAAGGCTTCTAGGGTTTCTACCTCGACTAATAAAGCTAATTCGCGATCGTCCAACCAGTGGTATACACCAATGACTGAGATATCGTTATAGTTGCGGTAAATGCTAAAACCGTCTTCTGCTTTCAAAGCCCGATCGATTGCCCAGGAATGAACGCCACGCGGAAACTCTTGCCGACCAAAACGTTCGGCAGAGACAAATAAATTAAACCGATCGACAAGATAGGCTTCCCCTTTTTCCCCTAAACCCGTCCGTTCTAAGATAATCCGATCCATGCGCTCGAGATTGAGGTGCGCGCCTAAAACGCCAATTAACTCGCCATTTAAGGCATAGAGGGGAGTAGAAATAGTCATCGTTGGTCTACCCGTTGCCGTTGAAGGGTAGACATTTTGAACGAAGGTTCTTTTTAGACCTTCTATGAAATAACGATTTTTAACCCGATATTCTCCTTCAAATTGTTCGTCTGTTGAGAGTTTAATTTGACCGCCCACTTTGGTTAGAATAAAGACCTCTTCGAGTTCGGGACGACTCGTCATCGCGGAATTAAAATATTGCCTTAACAGATAATGAGCCGATTGAGATTGCGGATCGTTGTCTGGGCGAGTCAGGAGAATTTCGGCTTGCGATCGCACTTCCGATAACTGCGCGAGCGAAACCGTGGCTTCCCGTTGCGCTTCCACCCACAAATCGAGGGCATCTTCTTTGAGGTTGGCGATCGCAGTGAGTCGTTCAAAGACCAAATTTCTCAGCTCAACTTTGGCACGAATAAAGGCTACTGTCCCGACTAACGTTACAGTTGTAAAAGACAGCACCGAAAAGGAGCTGACCAGGCGAGCCATCAAGCTTTTTTTCCAAAACTTAATCATTCATAACTACCTACCGTTACGGGGCAACAGATTTATAAAAACTGACTTGACCCGTTTTAATCTGCATAATGGCAGCACTTTTAATCGGATCGCCCGTTCCAGCAAACTCTGCTGTACCGCTTACCCCGATAAACTGCTGAATTTGGCTGAGTCCCTCCCGAATTTTTGCCGGATCGGTTTCGCCTTGAGACTCAATCGCCTCAAACAGTAAGCCAAAGGCGTCGTAGGTTAAAGCTGCGACATTATCGGGTTCGTTTTGATAAAGTTCGCGGTAGGCTTTGATAAAAGCTTGATTTTTCGGATTAGTCGGATCGGGAGCATAGTTTGTACTAAAAAACGAGCCTTCTAACTGGGGATTTTTGGCTGGGTTCAGGGCTTCCCAGGTATCGCTGCCCAACAGGGGAATTTGAATGCCTAACTCGCGAGCTTGTTGCACTTGTAAATAAAGTTCTTGTTCGTAGTTGGGCAGAAAGAGGATTTCCGCACCGCTGTCCCGAATGCGTTGTAGTTGGGGACGAAAATCTTGGTTAGTGTCTGTCGTATAGGTTTCAAAGGCGACGACTTCACCCCCAGTTTGCTGAAAAACTTGCTGAAAAATTTCGGCGATACTGCGATTGTAGTCGCTGGCTCTATCGTAGAGAACCGCAGCTTTGCTGACTTTCAGTTCCTCGCGGGCAAAATTAGCCATTACCCGTCCTTGGAACTCATCGGTAAATACCACCCGAAAGACATATTGTTTATTCTCAGTGGTTTTCGGGTTAGTGGAGGTGGGGCTAATCATTGGGATTTGAGCATTTTCCACCACTTGGGCAACGGGGATGGCTTCGCGACTGATATAAGGACCCACGATCGCGATCGCGTTATCTTGGTTAATCAACTTTTGGGCAACTTTGACCGCTTCTTCAGGGTTATTGCGATCGTCAGCCAGGATCAGGGTGACGGTGTATTTGCGTTTTCCGACTTGCAGCCCCCCGTTGCGGTTGGCTTCTTGGACAGCCAGTTCTGCTGCTTGGGTGCTGGAAGGGCCAATGGCGGCAGCGGTTTCGCCCGTAAACCCGGCAATTAAACCTACGCGTAATTCGGGTGGGGGGGACTGTTGCGGACAAGCGACTAAGCCAAGCGCGATCGCCCCTGAGCAAAGTAAAGACGTGAAGCGACGAGTTGAAAAAAGCAGCATGGGATAAGACAAAAAAGGATGGTATTTAAAGCTGTGGCGCGAACCGTTCGCGATTTGGCCCCCGATCTCGATGTAGCGGTTTAAGGCAGCACTTCTCGGTAGAATACAGCTTTACCTGATTTAAATTGCAAGACAATTGCACTTTTTTCTGGATCGCCTGTGCCGTTAAATTCCAAAGCACCGCTTGCCCCCTCGTAGCGCTGGATATTCGCTAACCCCTGGCGGATGGCTTCAGGTTCCACAACTCCTTGAGTTTGCAGGGCTTGAAATAACAAACCCAATGCATCGTAGGTCATGGCGGCCGAGTCATCTGGCATCTGATTATAAGTTTGTTGATAGGTTTGGATAAAGGCTTTTGAAGTTTGATTTGTTACTTCCGGCGACCAGAGAGCGCTGAAAAAAGCCCCTTCGCTTTCCGGGTAGGTTGCTAAATCTAAATCTCCCCAAGAATCTCCCCCAATAAACGTTGCTGTAATGCCAACTTGCCGCGCTTGTTGGATTTGTCGGACAATTTCTGGCGGGTAGTTCGGTAAAAAGAGAACCTGCGGTTGGGCGGCAAGAATGCGTTGGAGTTGTTTGCGAAAGTCTTGTTCCCCGGTGGTGTAGGTTTCGGAGGCAACGATCGTACCGCCTGCTCTTTCAAATTCTTGTTTAAAGTATTCTGCTAAACCGCGATTGTAAGCGCTAGCAACATCGTAAAGCACGGCCGCACGGGTAATGCCCAAGTCTTCGCGGGCAAAGCGAGCCATTACATTCCCTTGAAAGTCGTCGATAAAGGCAATGCGAAAGATATATTTTTTACCAAGGGTGACTTGCGGGTTAGTGGCGGTTGGGGTAATCATGGGCAGTTGCAGGCTTTCGGCTAAATCTGCCACCGGAATAGCATTGCGACTGAGGGGAGGGCCGATAATGGCGATCGCTTTTTCTTGTACCAGTTCGCGGGTGACGCGCACGGCTTCATCGGGCTGGTCGCGATCGTCTTTAATTAACAGGGTAACGGGGTGAGTGCGATTCCCAATTTTTAATCCCCCCGCCTCATTGACTTCATCAACAGCCAAATGGGCTGCATTGAACATCCCCATACCACTCGCATCTGAGAGTTCGCCACTTAAGGAGGCAACCACACCAATCCGAATTTCTGCCCCAGCGTTTGTCCAACCTTTGCAGCTTGCTAGCAAGCCAACCAATACCAGCAGCATTAGCTGCAAAACGGATCGCTTTCGATTTCCAAAGCCATTCCTTTGGGAATCGGGAGTTCTCCAGATCAACCAATAGAAAAGTTGAAACATGGGTTTGAGATCGAGATAGCTTGAGAGTTAGTATCCGTCATCGATCGAGAACGTAGTCACCCATCACTCGCACAACGGTTGCAATCCTTGCGTTTCCAATCTGCCAACTTTAGCGGTTCTAAAAAGTTCGCTTAGAGCAGAATGATTTTGAAAATTGGCATAGCAAGTGTTTTTTATTTTGTAACTTCTTGGGCAAGGGTGCCCAGAGTACAAGCACGGTCTAAATTAGTGCCCCCTAGGTTTGCTCCCTCTAATTCTGCACACAGTAGGTTAGCACCCCCTAGGTTTGCTCCCCCTAGGTTTGCCCCGCGCAAGTCGGCTTCTTCTAGGTTGGCTTCGCTTAAACTGGCTCCCTGGAGGTCAGTATAACTGAGGTCGGCACCCTTGAGGTTAGCGCTATTCAGGTTAGCACCCCGTAAGTCTGCGCCTCGGAAGTCTACGCCTTGCAGGTTTACTCCCATCAGGTTTGTACCGCTTAAAAAGGCTCCAGCAAAGCTGGTTTGGGTGAGTTTGGCTCCCATTAGGTTTGCCCCGCGCAGGTTACTTCCCCGCAAGTCTGCACCGCTTAAGTCGGCTTGCATCAGGTTTGCGCCGAGAAAGTTGGCGCGTAAGTCGGCATTGGAGAGGGTTGCGCCGATTAGGTTTGCTCCATCTAAACGCGCTCCTTTGAGGTTGGCTTGCGTTAAATTGACGCCAACGAGGGATGCGCCTGCTAAGTTGACGCGCTCCAGCAGGCTGTGGGAGAGGTCTTCGTCTTCTAAGTCGGCTCCGGCGAGTTGTTTGATTTTTCCGGCGCGAATTGCTTCAATGTCCATTGCGGTTAGGATTGGCGATTGGGCGTTAAGGGGGTTTCGTCACTCGCGTGGGTATCGAGCAACCAAATACCGGAGGCAATTTTGGGTTGGGTGGGTTGCAGGTTCCAGCCTTGTTGCAAGCCTTTGACCAGTAATTCTAAGGTTTCAACGAGTTTGGGGTCAAAGACACTACCTGCAAGGATTTGACAGTCGCTGAGGGCTTGGGAAAGAAATTGCGAATGGGGTTCTTGGGTTTTATAGGCGGCGACGCGCTGTTGGAATTCGGCAATGAGGGCTAGCATTCTCGATTCTAGGGGAATTTCATCGTAAGCCAGGCCGTCGGGTTGTCCGGTTCCGTCCCATTTTTCGGTTTGGTGGGTGATGATGCGGGCGATCGCATTCAGCCGTGGCATCATTCGCAATACAGATCGCGGTTTGTGGGTGTCTTGTTGCAGGAGTTGTTCTTGCAGGGGCGATTTTTCGACATTCACCAGGTTTTCTACGCCTTGGAAGGCGGCGAGGCGATGCAATAACCCAGTGAGGCGCAGGCGCTTAACTTGCCATGCGGGGAGATCCAACAGTTGCCCCATGACTTCGAGCAGGGTGGCAACTTCGGCGGCGGCGTTGGGGTTGATGGCGTCGGCTTGATCGATTAGTTGTGCCATCCGCAGAAAGGCTTGCATTTCGTTGGAGAGCAGGTTATCGTCTAAGGCTTGGTGGCGCAGTTCTGGATGTCCGGCTTGCAGGTAATGCACAATGCGAGAGGCGATCGCGCCGAGGTCATCGCGCTGGCGGGTGCCTTCTACCGATTTGAGGCTTTGCAGTTGTTGGGTAAGGCGCTGTTGGAGTTCGGGGTTATATTGGCCGATGTGGGCGATCGCCAATTCTACTGTTTCTTGCACCAACTCCGGCTCAAACGTCCAAAAGCCATAAAACTTCCGTTCCTTATCTTCTTGGGGCGGCCCTTGTACCCCGTAATCTTCCACAGAAAGCTCTTGACAAAGCACCATTGCCGTGTATGTTGGCGCTAAAATAATTAAATGCCATTCCTGCGCCACCGGGTCATCGGGGTTAAGTCCCACTAGCGCCACATTCTTCAGTTGGCTGGTAGGGTGTTCCGCAAAACCCGTTTCTGGAGCCGCCAGAATTACCACCTGGCTCGACTTTTGCGCCAAATCTGCATAGCGTTCCGCCTCTTGCAGGTACCATTTCCCTCGCTGGAACGCTGTCACCATCAACGGTTCGCCCCCGCACTCTAAAATAAAATCCTCAAGGGCATGGCACAGGGCAACTAACGTATTTTTGTAATAAACTCCAAAATTTAAGGGTCTCTTCCCTTGACGGTGCGCTTGTTCTAGCTGCTGAAGAATCGAGCCTTTTAACATGGATAATCTTAAATATTGAATAGTTTTTATCCAGCGTTTGTACGCTCAGGCGGATAAGTCGAGTTAATCATTACTATATATAAAACTCAAGAACTTGGGCGATAAATCGTTCCCAGGTAGGGTTAGGCGTCCAAATTTCCTCCAGACTTCGCCGCGCTGCATCCTCATCAACCTGTTGCTGAAGGCGGCGATACAAATACATAAACGCCGAAACCCGCATATTCATTGCACAATGCACAAACACCCTTTTATCGGTGTTGGCTTGCAGGGTCGCAAAGAACCGCTGAATATCTTCTAAAGTCGGATTTTCCCACTCTACCGGAATATGAACATAACTCATCCCTTGCGATGCTACAATTTCCGCTTCATCAGGAATCGCATTTGTAGAAGTAGGCAGCGCCAAATTCACCACTACCTCATATCCCGCTTGTTTGAGTTCAGCAAACTGCTCAACCGTCGGCTGTCCCCCCGTACCGATAGAATCTGACAGAGGCAGATAGTTATAAATTTCAGCAACCTTTGCAGTAGACATAATTTTGCGGCATCGCTATCTAATGTCTCTTTTACGATATCAAGGCGAGAAGAAAACTCAGCTAGGTCCGGACAACTCGAAAACCGAAATTACTACCACGAACCACCGACGCATCCCTATCGCGATTGGCGCTGCGACAACACCCAGCAAGGTAGTACCAAGAACCGCCACGCAGCAAGCGTCTAGACGAATCTCTATCCTTTTCCCAAGCTCTCCCATCCGTCGGCGCACCGTGATAATTTTTGTGCCACACATCTTGGCACCACTCCCAGACATTTCCGTGCATATCGTAAAGTCCAAAGGCATTCGCTACGCCAAAATGGCCTACTGTAGTTGTTTCCTGGCGATATCTACCTTTAGCCGCTTTACCATAGGAAGAATTACCGTTATAGTTCGCTAAATCTAGGGTAATCGTTTCGCCGAAGTGGAATGGGGTGGTGGTTCCTGCACGACAGGCATATTCCCACTCCGCTTCTGAAGGTAAACGATAATTCTGTCCTGTGCGTTGCGATAACTTATGGCAAAATTCAGCCGAATCGTTCCAAGAAACTCTTTCAACTGGACGGTCTGAACCCTGAAAGTGCGAAGGATTATTCCCCATTACGGCTTGATATTGTGCCTGAGTCACAGCATACTGACCCATATAAAACGCGGGAACTGTCACCCAATGCTGCGGACTCTCATCGCTATCTCGTTCTGCTTCGGTTTCCGGCGAACCCATTAAAAACCGTCCCCCCGGAATCGCTACCATTGTTAGCGTTATCCCATTCCCTAAATCTTCAGTCGCCATCGGTAACTGCGCTTGACTGCGGTTTGTCACCTTCCCCTGCTTATCAACCGTTACAACGGTAAATTTTGTTAGGCGTGGAGTTTTAGGCAGTGCAGGTGCTACAGGCGGCTGTATGGGTTCCACGAAAAATGGCTCAGTTGGCGGTAGTGGAGATAGATTAACAGGAGTTGGCGGCGGCTGTACTGTATGCGAACTAGCTGAAGGTGCAGGCGAGGCACCTCCAACCATCCTCAAAAGCTCTTTTAATGCTTCTGCTGCATTTAGATAGCGCTGTCTAAAGTCATAGCGCACCATTTTCTCTAAAAAACGGGCTAAATTATGACTCACTTGCGCCTGGTTGCGCCAAACAATCTCCCCGGTTTGCGAGTCTTCTGGTAAAAGTTTAGGATAAATCCCTGTTAAGGCTTGAATTCCTAGCATCCCCACTGCATAGATATCGCTCGCTAGCTTGGGTTTGCCAATTCCTTGTTCGCTAGGCATATAACCGGGCGAACCAATGGCAACCGTTACGCTAGTTTGACTGTTAGCCGTGATTGTAAGCTGGTTAATTTGTTTGACTGCTCCAAAGTCAATCAGCACAATTCTGCCATCTTTACGTCGCATCAAGTTTGCTGGCTTAATATCCCGGTGAATTACGTTATTTTCATGCGCGACTTTGAGAACGCTCAGAATATCTTCTAACAAGCGCGTGACCTCAGATTCGCTCAAACGCTTACCGGGTAATAATTCTTTGCCTAAATCCTGTCCGTCAATATATTCCTGAACGAGGTAGAACTCTCCATTTTCCTCAAAAAATGCGAAAAGTTTGGGAATGCGGTCATGAGCATTTCCCAAGCGGTGTAATATTTTTGCCTCTGTCTCAAACAACCGCCGCGCATCTACTAAAATCTCTGGATTAGAGTCTTTGGGTTTTAAATGTTTAACCACGCAATGGGTATGAGTGGGTAAGTCTTGGTCAGTTGCTAAATAAGTATCGCCGAAACCTCCACTCCCCAATGTCTTGAGCAATTTGTACCGATTTCGCAGCACAGTACCAATCAGTCTTTGCTGGGGGTTAGGTTTGCCCAAGAAGTTTCCAGACATGAGCGGAAGTGACAAAAAACCATTCAGTTAATTTTGACATACCTGTACGGAACTGCGATCGCTCGCGTCAATTAAAGATTGGCTTGAGGTATGAAACGCAACACAACCCTGGCTGCTGTTGGGTTACGCTAACGCTAACCCAACCTACGACTGGCAGGTTTTAACCCGATTTTGTTTTCTTCTAAGTGTTGAATCCAGAAAAAATGAGAATCGCCGTTTTTACCTGAGAATGAAGCTCAATCGTAGGCGATGAAAGGGGAGCGATCGCGTAAAAAATATTACCTTGCCCGACGCTCGATCTAATTGGGAAATTAGCTGATTTGTCTGTCAATCAATTCAAGTTTAGTTCTTACCTCAAAATGGGATATTTGTCGAGCATTTTCCACACCTACTCCATGCTGGATTATCAACGTCTTTAAGTGCTATTGAAGTTTGCTTAACCCTAACTTTATCTTGAGATAAACAAGTCATGGGATGGTTTATAGGGAATCTGTTCTGATTTTTTGTAGGTGTAGGTATTCGATTTTGTGACTGTCAAAGATTTGATTCGTCAATTTTTAATGGTTGTCACAATTGCCTGTATTTTTGAGATTGGGAGTGGAGCTTATCGATCTGCACGCTCAGAGTCTCAGCGCATTGCTGTAGAAATTCCTGTTTATGGTCAAATTCACGATGGCGATTTGAGATTACAAGCAGAATCTTGGGTCAGCAATGAGATTGAGCGTCAGTTTAATCAAAATACTGACGTTTCTACCGTACAGGTTGTTGTGACAGCGAACCGTAATGGAGAAGTGATTCCTGTTTTAGTGACTACGGTTTCTCGAATGCAGTGGCAACAGAATCCACAGGTTAATGCTTGGACTCAGTATTATCGGAATTCTTATGCTCTGTTTCAACGTCACGATCGAACAGAAACCTCAATAGTAGCAGCATCTCCGGTGGGGAATGCTGTTAGGCAAACTCCTGCACAAATCGCTCAAATCGATAGAGCATTTGATGAAGGTCGCTTAAGTGGCAGCGCTGCCCAAACTTACCTAAGCGATTTAGATTAGTTCAGAATTTTTCTGCGAACTTTAAAGCGCTTGAATTGAGTTTTTTCTGGTGAAACCGATCGATAAGATTGGATTTTCCAGCGAACCGGGCGCGAATCAAAAGTCAGGACAAACTTAGAAGATTGAGCAGCATCGATCGATTCAATCAACACCAGGAGAACACCAATGATTCACGATAATGGCAGCAGCAATCGGTCGGGAAATCGATCGTTTGAGGATGTTTTGCGCGTCAGAATGTCTCGACGCAGTGCGATCGCGCGCAGTGCAGCCCTATCCGCCACTGGGTTTTTAGCCGCCTTCGCGGGTGAGAAACTTTTGACCCCAGATTCCTCTACAGTAGGGCAAGGATCGGGGAAAGCGATCGCCCAAGGCAGAAACAGCAGCCTGATGAACTTTGCGGCCCTCCCAGCAGCCAACAGCGCTGGCGTTATGCCTAGCATTTCCGCCGACTACCAGTTTGATGTCCTCATCCCTTGGGGAACGCCCCTACAACCGGGCGGCCCTACCTATGACGGCAATCCTAGCACCCGCCCCACCTCTGCCCAACAAGCCGAACAAGTAGGAATTGGTCACGACGGGATGTGGTTTTTCCCCATTGGCAATGGGAGCGATCGCGGTATGCTGGCCATTAACCATGAATACGGCACCAATAACCACGTCTTGGGTAAAGCCATGCCCGGAAGCTTAGAAGACGTGCGCCTCTCTCAGCACGCCCACGGGGTAGCCGTGGTGGAAATTGCCAAAGTTAATGGTAAATGGCAAGTCGTCAGCAGCAACAATGCCCGCCGCATCCACGGTAACACCCCCGTTACCTTCAGCGGCCCGGCGGCGAACAGCCCGTTGCTGAATACGCCTGCGGGTAATCCTCCCTTGGGCACCCTCAATAACTGCGCCAACGGCAAAACGCCTTGGGGAACCTACTTAACCTGCGAAGAGAACTTTAACGGCTATTTTGGCGCGACGGGGGCTTGGACTCGTACAGAAGCCCAAGCACGTTACGGCTTCAGTGCAGGTGGGTTTGGCTACGGTTGGCATAACTTTGACCCGCGTTTCGACCTGTCCAACCCCAGTTACACCCACGAAGAGAACCGCTTCGGCTGGGTGGTGGAAATCGATCCGATGAATGCCTCCCAAGTACCTGTGAAACGAACAGCCCTCGGTCGCTTTAAGCACGAAAACGCCGAACTGGTTGTCGGACAAGGCGGTCGGGCAGTCGTGTATATGGGCGACGACGAACGCTTTGACTATATCTATAAGTTTGTTTCCGATAGCAATTGGCGATCGCTCATTGCACGCGGTATCAGCCCCTTAGACCAAGGTAAGCTCTACGTTGCCAAGTTTAACGATAATGGTACCGGCAACTGGATCGAACTCAGCATCGATAACCCGGTCTTGAAAGCCAAATTTGCCAACCCAGCCGAAATCTTAACCTATACCCGGATCGCGGCCGATACCGTTGGTGCAACGCCAATGGATCGCCCAGAATGGATTTCAGCAGCCCCCAATGGCGATGTTTACTGCACCTTGACGAATAATACCCAACGTCGAGAAGCCAGCGCGCCTAACCCCTTAGCGCCCAACCCCTTTGGACACATCATCAAGTGGCGCGACAGCAATAACCACGTGGGCACAACCTTTACTTGGGATATTTTTGTCCTGGCACAGAATACCCACAGCATTGACCAAAGCGCCTTTGGGAGTCCCGATGGGCTTTGGGCCGATCCGGATGGTCGCTTGTTTATTCAAACCGATGGCACTCAACCCGTTGTTAATGGCGTGCAACTCAATGACCAAATGCTGGTTGCTGACCCCACTACGGGCGAAATTCGCCGCATCTTTGCCGGAGTGACAGGCTGTGAGGTGACTGGCATTACGGTGACGCCAGACCGTCGGACGATGTTTGTAAATCTCCAACATCCCGGCGATGGCGATCCTAATCTCACCAGTTTCCCGGCTGAACCCGGTAGCGGCAGAATTCCCCGCGATGCCACCATCGTCATCACCAAGAAAAATGGCGGCGTTATCGGTTCCTAAGTTGAGAAGGTGTTGAAGTTGTTGACTTACAGGATAGGTTTATGAAACCGTTTGCAATTGCGATCGCAACAAGCTTAGGTTTATTAGCATTGGGCACGCCCGCAAATGCTGCCCGCTTCAGTTGGAATGTTGAATATACGGGTTGGTGGGCAGCCGATGGCGGTGGTTCCATTTCCGGTCAGTTCATCGCCAACCCAGAGGATGCATTAGATGGCATCATCTCCATTGAGGAAATGACAAGCTGGTTCTGGAATTGGACGGGGAATGATGTCGTACCCGCCTTTTCGATCTCGTCCAAGGATGCAGGGGCATCTACCGATGGCTTCTTTCCTCGCTTCTACGTGGATGGAACGCCTAACCAACCCTTTGACTTTAATCTTGACCCGAATCTCGATCAAGGGGCATTCACCGCCGGAGACTATTATCTCGACTTAGAGTTTCTCCGAGTGGAAAGCCTCCTAGCTAACCTGGTTTCCCAAGGCAACCCCGAATTAATGGGAACCATCACAGTTTCAGATCCAACCGTCGTCCCCGAACCTGCAACCCTGCTAGGTCTAATGGCGATCGCAGGCTTGGCAACCACCCTAAAACGCCAAAAACAAGAAGCTTAAATATTTATTGCGTAGGATGCGTTATAACGCATCCTACGCAGTTACTAACTGTTTTTTGTCCTTCGATTCAATCGGGGCAGATAAAGCTTCTTCTAACTCGGCACAACCTAAACGCGCTTCGAGAATATTCATCACTTCGCGTCCAAAGTCATTGGGGTTTTGTTGCCATGCTTGCAGGCAAACCTCACCAAAGAAAGACCCTAATGGTTCTGGGTTCCAAAGGAGTTTTTTCGCCGTCCACGGCATTAAACTCATGGGGTCGTAATCGGGATTGAGGATATTCTTTTCAAAGGCATATTCTTCTAAATGGGTGTGCGGTTGCAAACCAATGAAGAAAATCGCAGGTTCGACTTTATCTGCCCCAAAAATTCGCTCTAGTTCGCGATGGTAGGCGATAGTTTGGCGAATGGTTTCCGGGCGTTCGTCAATGACGTTACACGAGTAGTTGACCGAAACCAAATCGTTAAACCCGGCGGCTTTTAAGTCGCGACAATTTTCTAGCACGGTTCGCAGATTGTATCCCATTCGCATTTTTCGGACTAGTTCTTGAGAACCGCTGGTAATCCCAATTTCAAAATAATTCATCCCGGTTTTGACCATCAAATCGCACAGTTCCGGGTTAAGGTTATCGGCGCGAATATAGGCCGCCCAGTGAATATCGGTCATTCCAGAATCAACGATTTTCTGTAAGAGTTCAACTGCATCGTTGATAAAGCGACGCGCCGGGATAAATTGGGCGTCGGTAAACCAGAAGTTGCGAACCCCTCGGTTATAGAGTTGGCGTATTTCGGCGACAACTTCATCGGCGGGGTTGATGCGGACTTGTTTTCCTTCAACGACGGTGTAAACGCAGTAGCAACAGTTATGGGGACATCCCCGTTTGGTTTGGACGCCGATATAGAAGTCGGGGTCTTGCAGATAATATTGAAATTCGGGCCAAATGTTTTCGATGTAGTCGTAGTTGCAGGCGCTTTTTTCTAGGGGGGTGGGTTGTTCGTGAATGAGGCGATCGCGCGGTTGGGTTTCTTGGGCGATGTAACAGCGCTCGCCTGTGATATCATCGCCTCGCAGGAGTTTTTCCAGCAGGGTTTCACCTTCCCCAACGGAGATGATCGTACCTTTAGGCAGTTTGTTGGCGAGTTGTTCGTAAAAGACGCTAACCGCGCCGCCACCAACGACAGCACGCGCTTGGGGGTTGTAGGTACGGGCGCGTTTGAGTCCGCGTTCAATTAAGCCTCGGTTGCGCCACAGTTCGCTGTAGTAGGAGGCGGCTAACCGCAAGCCTCCGATAGCGCCTCGCAGTTTAATGAAGGGGTTGCGGGCGTAGTAGAACTCGAAGGCGTTTTGTAGGGGGTTTCCGCCTCGTCCGCCCACGGGGGCGTAAATTTGAATATCCCGCCAGGAGAAGACGAGGAGGGTGGGTTGAAATTGGTCGATGCAGGTATCTAAGGCGCGGTTGAAGTCAAGGGGGGGAACGGTACCGAGGTCAAAGATGCGCTGCTGAATGTCGGGAAATTGTTTGTGGATGTGGTCTGCAAGGTAGACAACCCCGATGGGAAAGATGGGGTTGCAAGGGAGACGGACATACAGGATGCGATCGCTCATCATAAGGGTTCCCTACCGGAGTTTTGCACATTTCTCGCGGTCAGCCGCAGCTTTTTTATGAAAACTGATTTCATATAACTTTACGATAGCATTCCTGTTCCCCCCAGTCTGGTATTGTTTGATTCAAGTCTACTTAAACTGGGGATCGCACTTGAGGAGGATGCTTTTGAGATAAAGTTTGCCACATCAAAGATGAGAACTGGCGATCGCCAATCAGAATCTTCAATCATTAATATAACAAAAACTTAACAATCGCGACCGACTCTTTCAGGAACGGCGAACTAGAGAAATGCGGATGGTAGTCGCGTTTACAGCCGACTGGGATCGCCCAGTGTTAAGGTGTCAGTGTAACCCTACATTGCGAATGTCACCTTAGCAGTTATGGCTCAAATCCTCGATCCCCTGCCTCCTAACCAAGCTGGTTGCATTCTCTGCTGCTATGTTAATGCCACTAGCAAGGTGCAAATTGCGCGCATTACCAATGTTGCCAACTGGTACTTTGAGCGAGTGGTATTTCCCGGACAGCGTCTAGTCTTTGAGGCAGTTGCAGATGCTCAACTTGAAATTCATACCGGGATGATGGCTAGCGCTATTTTATCGGATAAGATTCCTTGCGATCGCCTCAAGCTTGAAGAAGTGGTCAGCGAATCGCGAGACAACCTAGCGGCACCCGAAGAACCCTTAGCCCATCCCCTTAAAATCAGACCCCCTCTAAAATCTCCTGCTTTAACTTCTGTTGATTAAACTCCAGCACCCCATTGATTTATCCCACAATCGATTGCCGAAGTAAAGCCTTAACTTGAGTACCCACAAACTTTTTTAGCAAATCTCTTTGAAATGAACCTCAGCAACCGCACCCCAGCATTGGGCGCAGTCAATCAAAACCTCTAAACGCTGAATCTTCAGCTTGAGGAAGCCGCAACCCTAGCTGAGGATCAGTAGAAAACACTCAACTCCACCGTTTATCATGAAGGCGATCGCTTGTGTTGTAAAACCTTGGATTTACCTTCTTTTTTGTGGCTGTGGAAAATTGCAGCCTGGTCAATGGGGCTATCCCTCCTCGCCTACCTCATCTTAGGGGCGACTGGCGGTTGGCTGCGCTATCGCCGACAAACCCATCAGCACCTTCCCTCTGGGGTGCGTTCTTTCCACGGGTATATGGGCTTAGCTCTAGTGGGACTCGTTCTTTTGCTGCTCATCATTGGCTTAGTGGGTACGCTAGGTCACTATGGCAGCTTGGGACATTCCACCCATCTATCAGCGGGTTTAGCAGTCGTCGCCCTCGTTCTGCTTTCAGCCACCAGCGCCAGCCAAATCAGCCCCCAACGCCCTTGGATGAGAACCATTCATCTCACCCTTAACATCATCCTCTTCTGGGGACTCGCCATCGTCTCCTGGACAGGATGGACGGTTGTGCAGAAATATTTGCCTTAAATTGGCTCCCAAGGAGCAGTTAGAGAAGACACTTTCACTGCTACCCGCAATTATTGCAAAGCGGTACTCTCTTCCCCCCATCTCCCCATCTCCCCATCCCCCACCCTCTTTATGTCTCAACCCCCAACCCATACATCTATCTTTCGGATTTCACCCCTAATTCGCATTACCCTACTGGGGTTGTACCTGGCTTTAACCCTCCCTCTACCCTTCCTCTCGGAACACGCCTCCTCACCCGTTCCGGCTGAACTCCTGTGGATAGGCATCTTCTTTGGTGGATTGGGTTTGCACGCCGCCTTAAGCGAACGAGTCGTTCTGGATGACCAAACTATTCAAGTCACCTATCCCCGATGGGTTCCGGGTTTCTTTCGTAAAGGTTGGACGTTACCCTGGTCAGAGGTACAAGCCCTTAAACCTCGTACTACCGGACAAGGGGGTTTAGTGTATTACTTCCTGAGTCAGTCAGGAAAAGCCTATCTATTACCGATGCGCGTTGTGGGATTCGCTAAACTGGTGCGCGAAGTTCAAGCAAAAACTGGAATTGATACCACCGATGTTCGTCCCTTAGCCCAACCGTGGATGTATCTGATTTTGCTAGGATTTACCTTAATTTTACTTTTGGTGGATGGTTGGACAATTTGGACTGCAATGGCAGGAATTGCCTAGGAAACTGCAATGGCTGTTATTTAGCTGAGGGGAAGTTCAATAATAAATTCTGCGCCTAAGCCAGGTGCAGAAATGCAGCGAATATCGCCATTATGTTGTTCGACAACGACTTCGTAACAAATAGACAGACCTAAACCCGTCCCTTGACCGACAGGCTTTGTAGTAAAGAAGGGGTCAAATAGGCGGTGCTTGACTTCTTCTTGGAAACCCGGTCCGTTATCGGCAATGCGAATGGTAATATACTCCTGATTTTTCCCTTTGGTGGCGATTTCTGTGCGAATCCGAATCGTTGGGGGGGGTGGGAGAACAGAGTCTGTGTTGGCTAAACTTTCGGGAGAATGTAAGACTCGCAGGCTGACCCCTTGTTCTAAGGCATCAATAGCATTATTCAGTAAATTCATGAAGACTTGGTTGAGTTGACCGGGATAGCATTGGACTTTGGGAAGATGGCTATATTCGCGGATAACTTCGATGGCGGGGCGGTTGGTTTGGGCGTTTAGGCGATGTTGAAGAAGCGTTAGGCTACTTTCAATCCCTTCATGGAGATTAACGGGTTTGAGTTCAGCTTCATCAAGTCGCGAGAAGTTTCGTAGAGAAAGGACAATTTGACGAATGCGTTCGGCCCCCGCTTTCATGGAGTCTAGGAGTTTGGGAAAGTCGGCGTTGATGAAATCGAGGTCAACTTCTGAGGCGATCGCGCTAATCTCTGCTCCAGGTGTGGGATAGTGTTGTTGGTAGAGTCTGACTAAATTCAGCAAATCTTGAGCGTAGCTGTTGGCGTAGTTAAGGTTGCTGTAGATAAAGCTCACAGGATTGTTAATTTCATGGGCGACGCCTGCAACCAATTGACCTAAACTCACCATTTTTTCGTATTGAATGAGTTTAGCTTGGGTGCGTTGCAGTTGACATAAGGTGTCTTCAAGTTGGGCGGCTTTCTCGCGTTCGCGCTGTTCCGACTCGCGCAGGGCATTTTCTGCTTGTTTGCGTTCGGTAATATCATTTTGGACGCCAATGTAGTGGGTCACTTGTCCTTCGCTATCTCGTACGGGGGAAATCCGCAATTCGTTCCAGAAGGGCGTGCCATCTTTGCGATAATTTCTTAAAATTACCCGACCATCCCGTCGTTCGCGAATGCATTGGCGCAGTTCTTCCACAGTCGCCGGGTCGGTTTCGGGGCCTTGCAGAAAGCGACAGTTACGCCCTAAAATTTCGGCTTGTGCGTAGCCGGTCAGCTTTTCAAAGGCAGGATTGCAGTAAATCAGAGCTTGCTTGGGGTGTTGCATATCGCTAATGACGACCCCGTTGTTACTGGCAATGATAGCTTGTTCGAGCAGTCGCAATCGAGCTAAACCTTGCTGGTGAGCAGAAACATCTTTGATGTAAATAGATAATCCCCAGTCGCTAGGGTGAATTTGGATATCTAACCATTGTTGGCGCTGCGGTAAATAGGCGCTGGTTTCCCGAATGGCTTGGCCTTGAATCACCTCTATCGCCGCCCGCTCAATCTTCTGACGCACTGGGTCTAATTCGTCGTCAAGTGGGGTGCTAAAGAAGTGAATTCCGGTTTGAGTTTCGGGAAACAGTTGTTGGGCGCGAGTGTTGAGATAAAGAATGTGACTTTGCGCGTCTAGCAATAAGACTGCATCCGCAATCTGCTCTAAAATTTGACTGATTGGAGGATGAAAGGAGTTCTCAGTGCTAGGGGGGGGAACTGAGCGATCCGATAACCGTGGCATGATAGCTGACAATCCTGCTTGGAATGTGATAGTGCGAGTTGATTCTTTCTACTAGCACTATGAAGCATTCCAGGCTGCTTTGGAGAGTGCGGAAATCACGCAACCCCCATCCATATAATTGTTATTTTGTCAAGCCTGTTTTGAAGTTAACGTTTGAGGTGAGTTGAAGAAGGTACCGAAGAGACTCTTTGCTGAGTACGATGGTGAGTATGGGAATTGCGATCGCTTGCCGTTTGAGTTTGATGAACCCCTTGATTTTTCAGAAATAGCTCTTGATTAAAGCGATAGCCTACGTTACGCACGGTTTGAATCACGCAGGGTTGGCGAGGATCGGTTTCCACTTTTTTGCGTAACGAGAGGACATGGGTGTCTACCGTTCGGGGATTATCGATAGAATCGGGCCAAGCGCGTTGTAAGAGTTCCGTGCGCGTTAAAGCCGAACCGCCCACTTGAGCCAGAGCATACAGCAGGCTAAATTCTTGAGGGGTTAAATCAATGAATTCGCCTTTGAGACAAACTCGACGCTGGACGAGATCGATTTTTAAGTCGCCGTAGTCAAGACTCGCCGGGGGTAAGTTCTGATTGTGCCGTCGCACCAGCGCTTCAACTCGCGCCAAAAACTCTTGCATCCCAAACGGTTTGGTCAGATAATCGTCGGCTCCGGCTTTGAGTCCCGTGACGATATCAAGTTCTGTATCGCGCGCTGAAAGCATGAGAATCAGAGATTGCTGCTGGCGGTGCAACCACCGACAAAATTCTAAACCGTCTCCGTCGGGAAGTTCGGAGTCTAAGATGACCAGCGTTGGCTGACGCGTGAAAAAGATTTCCCTAGCCTGATGAATGTTAGCCGATTGATGCACCCAATAGCCCGCTTGCTGCAAATGCCAGCCCAGAAGCGATCGCAAATTTGGGTTGCCTTCAACGATCTGAATACCCGCAGATACCACAGATGTGTCTTTCCTTCAACAAGGTTGTGTCTAACACTAACAAAGCATTTGTCAGGGTTTTGTAACTCTTGTTACTTTGTGAGAAATCCCTGATAACTTAGGGCGACCGTTCGGGAATGCTAAATCTATAAGGGAGGCGATCGCCTCCGTCTCGATCGGCAAAGACTTGAATAAGAAGTCGTTACAATAAGGGTAATTACCCACTGCATTGTTCTCATGCCCGAACCGTCAATTTACGAAAAGAGTATGCCGGGTTTTGCCAATCAGTACATTCCGGCAAGCCCCGTAGAACAACCCCTAGAAACCCTAATTCCTGCGGATTTAATTGCCGCCAAACCCCCCGCACTGCCCCGCGTTAGCGAGCGCGAAGTGGTTAAACATTATACGCGCTTGTCTCAGCAAAACTTTTCAATTGACACCGGGTTTTATCCCTTGGGTTCTTGCACGATGAAGTACAACCCCAAGGTCAATGACTGGGCCGCTTTTTTACCGGGACTCGCCCAAATTCACCCCTATCAACCGGATGAAACCGTTCAAGGGGCGCTGGCGTTGATGTACGAACTTTCGAGCGCGCTGTGCCAAATTACAGGCATGAAGCAAGCGAGTTTGCAACCAGCGGCGGGCGCTCATGGCGAACTCACGGGGATCTTGATGGTTCGCGCTTATCACGAAGCCACCGGACAGGCCGAGAAGCGGCGCGTCGTCTTAGTTCCCGACTCCGCGCATGGAACCAACCCAGCAACCGCAACAATGGTGGGCTATCAAGTCAAAGAAGTCCGTTCCAATGCCCAAGGCTTAGTAGACCTAGAGCATTTGGAAACCCTGCTTGATGATAGTATTGCCGCCTTGATGCTAACCAACCCAAATACAGTGGGCTTATTTGAAGAGAACATCTTGGAGATAGCCCAGAAGGTACATGACGCGGGCGGTTTGCTCTACTACGATGGAGCTAACTTGAATGCGATCGCAGGAATTGCCCGACCCGGAGATATGGGGTTTGATGTGGTTCACTTGAACCTCCATAAAACCTTCTCAACACCTCACGGGGGTGGCGGGCCAGGTTGCGGGCCAGTTGTGGCTAACGACAAGCTGGCACCGTTCTTACCCAAGCCTAGGGTAGCGAAAACAGGCGCTTCCGGAACGGATCGCTACTATCTAGACTACGATTGTCCTCAATCGATTGGTCGAGTTAAAGGCTTTTATGGTAACTTTGGCGTCATGGTACGCGCCTACACCTACATCGTTACTTTGGGGCGAGACGGCATCCGTCAATCGAGTCAAGATGCTATTCTCAATGCTAACTATCTGCGGCATCTGCTCAAAGACCATTATCGGGCGTCTCACAACGACAGACCTTGTATGCATGAGTTTGTCGTTTCTGCGCTGAAACAGAAAAAAGCGGGTAGTTCTGCTTACGGCATTGCTAAACGCTTGCTGGACTACGGTTTCCATTCACCCACCATCTACTGGCCTGGCATTGTTCCAGAAGCCGTGATGATTGAGCCGACGGAAACTGAAACCCCAGAAACTCTGCGACAGTTTGCCCAAGCTCTGATTGCGATCGATCGAGAGATTGAGCAAGATCCGGAGTTTGTTAACCACGCACCGAACAACCTAACTGTAGGTCGCGTTGATGAGGCAAAGGCAGCTCGCCAGCCTCAACTGACCTGGCCTCAGTAGCGACTCTCAAGCCTCAACATCGCAGTCACGTCATCGAGGAGATTCCCTACTATGCTTCAGGACACACTTACCATTCGCTTCTATCAAAAACTTACCGACGGTATCGTCGAAATGTGGAACCGGGGTTATCGCTTCGATGAGCTGCGGATGTATCTAGATGGTTACTTAGCCGCGCTTAGACACTCGAATGCGATGGAACCCTATTTAATCCATCGTCTAGAGGATGAAGCGACTCGCTTTCTCAGAGATCCGTCTAATTTTACGGAAATGCTTCAACCAGAGCCGGAGCCTGAATCTGATTACTATTAGCCAGGCCTCTTTTTAGAGTGCTGAGTTGAAAGTGCTGAGTGCTGAGTGGGGAGTGCTGAGTGGGAAGAGAGGGTTGAGTCTGAAGTTTCCCACCATCTCCCCATCTCCCCATCCCCCCACCCTCTACTTAATCTGAGGTTCTAAGGGTGAGTCAGTAGCGGCTAGGAGTTGTCGATCGAGAAATAGAACTAAATCTTCGAGCGTGGAGAGAGCTTGCAGATTGAGTTCCCAGGTTAGGTCAATACCGAAACATTGCCAAAAGTCTTCACACAGGCGAATGTTCCAGTCATACCAGCAGACCAGACTGAGGCATAAGTCTTCTTCTAAGCGATCGCTCGGTCGCACGCAGGCGAGTTGCAGTCCCGAATATCGCTTTAGACTGTCGTAAACAAAGCGGCTGACTCGCTCGGAGATGGCTCTAGGCTGCCACCAACACTCATGCCATTGTGAAAAAGATAAAGAACGACGCGATCGCAACCAACAGTTAATTGAGTGTCGAGTCGCTAGATCGGGACTGAGATCGTCGTAGGTTCGACAATTGAGAAAAAGATTTTTGAGCTTGCGCCACATGGGTTTTCACAGGCTGCTTGAGGGTCTTTTCCTCAGTATTCCCAACTTGAGCGCAAACTTGCAGATTGCAGACAAAACCGTCCTCATCAGATCGCGGAGAGCAGCAATAAGTACACAAATCTAGACTTTTGTCAAGTATTGGATAAATTGGTTTGAGGGTAGGGGAGGACTAATTAAATACCCTTGAATTTCATCGCATTGATTTTGAGCGAGAAAGGCTTTTTCAGCTTCAGTCTCCACACCTTCTGCAACAACCTTCAGGTTTAAGCTTTGCGCCATCTGAATAATCGCGATCGCGATCGCCGAATTGGTAGAATCTGCGGTGACATTACTGACAAAGCAGCGATCGATTTTCAGGGTAGTAAAAGGAAACTGCTTGAGATACCCCAGGGAAGAATACCCCGTGCCAAAATCATCAATCGCCACTTGAATGCCTAGCTGCTTGAGATCGTTGAGAGTGGCGATCGCCGCCGTTACATTTTTAACTAAGGTACTTTCAGTTAACTCAATTTCCAAAAAGCGCGGTTCTAGCTGCGTTTGCTTTAAAATTTCCACGATCCGCTCGGTAATACCAGGTTGATTAAACTGCCGTCCGGATAAATTCACCGCCACCTGAACCGCACAGAACCCCTCGGTTTGCCAGGTTTTGACCTGTTGGCAGACCGTGCGTAAAACCCATTGATCGATTTCTACAATAAACCCGGTCTTTTCAGCAAGGGGTAAAAACTCCGCCGGAGAAATCCGCCCATCCTGGGGATGCAACCAGCGAATTAAGGCTTCTGCACCCGTCAGTTTCCCCGTTTTCAAATTAACCTTCGGCTGATAAAAAATCTCAAACTCATTGCGTTCTAAGGCGTAATGCAAGCGAGTTTCTAACATCAGCGTCTGGGGTGAGGCGCGATTGGCGAAGCGATCCGCCTTGGCAGAATCGCTCTTAGCCTGATAAAACTGGTAGCGCAGCCCCGATTGACTCTGAACGAGGTTGCGAACCGCTTCTGCATTTCTGACCAGCTTTTCAATTTCTGCACCATCTTTACCGTAGATTGCAATCCCGATGCTGGGCGTCACAAACACTTCATACTTTTCCAACTGAAAAGGGTGCAATAAGACATTCAGCATCTTTTGCACTTTTTTCACCACCTCGGAATGGCCAACGGAAGTCGCCAGAATGATAATAAACTGCGTTCCTTCTAAGCGAGCCACCGTATCATTGTCACCAATGCAGTCCTTTAGCCTTTCTGCAACTGTTTTGAGCAGAAGATCGCTATAGGTAAACCCTAAATTGTGATGAATCCACTGAAAACGGTCTAAACCGAGAGAAAGAATCGCAATTGAAGGGGAGTCTGAGGTTGGACTTGCTGTTACAGTAGCTTGAGCGAAGGTTTGGAGCGTTTGCTGAAAGCGTTCGCGCAGTAACAAGCGATTGGGCAACTCCGTGACGCTATCGTAATAGGCAAGCCGATTCAATTGTTCGGTTGCATTTTTCAGGGCTGTGTTGTAGCGCTGCGTCACTGCATCATGCTTGCTCAAACGAGTGGCGATCGCTGCTAGTAATTCGAGACGAGTAAAAGGCTTCGTGAGGTAATCATCAGCTCCGAGAAGCATTCCCTGACGTAAATCCGATCGATCCGCTTTAGCAGTTAAAAAGATAAACGGAATGGTACTGGTCTCTGTATGCGATCGCAACACTTGCAGGACATCAAAGCCCGTCATTTCTGGCATCATAATATCGCACAGAATCAAATCGGGAGCCTGAGACTGTGCGAGTTGAATTCCCTCGCTGCCATCTTCAGCGCTGAGGGTTTGGAATCCTTCAGCATTTAAAAGCCTGAGCAGATTATTACGAACTGAAGGTTCATCCTCAATGACCAAAATTTTCTTCATTGCGAGTTAGAGTGAGTCTGATGGGATAGGTAGCCGCCTGATTGCCTGAACGTTCACCAATCTGCTGAGGACTAGAAACAGAGCGATTACAACTAGGCTAGAGGGAATTATTGCTAGTTTTACTCTTTAAAAGTTTAAACTGACTCAAAAGTTTGACGCTTTCTGGGGTAAGAAACTGCTGCAACTCAGAGACTTGGTTGAGAAGGGCGATCTCGCGAGCGAACTCTTTTTGGAGAATTTCTAAATAGCGATCGCGCTGCGCTCCAGGGGGAGCCTCTCTGAGCATATGAATCGCTAAGTTAATGTTAGATAAGGGTTGGCGCAGTTCGTGGGAGAGATTATTCAATAACTCATCTTTGGCTTCAATGAACTGTTCAAGTTCGGCGCATTTTTCCATTAAAGCAGCAGAACGTTCGCGTTCGTTAGCAAATTGCTGAAGCGCGGTTTCTTGTCGTTGCAGCCTCATCGTAATCGCTGCGAGCAACTCAGAACGAGTAAAAGGTTTTGTTAAATAATCATCTGCTCCTTTTTCCATCCCCTGACGCCAGTCATTGCGCTCAGCTTTAGCCGTTAGAAAAATAAAGGGAATCATCGCCGTTA
>JAAHGE010000240.1 GCA_010672635.1 Desertifilum sp. SIO1I2
TTATCGCTTCCTTAAATTCCTGGCGGCGCATCGCTTTAACATACAATTGCTGTTCGATGTTCTCTAAACTCGCGATCAACTCTTCTGGAGAACTGTAACCATAAATTTTGGCATGGGCTAAATTAGCGCTTAAGTATCGCCCTGAAGGGGTTGTTTGATAAATTCCTTCTACTGCATTTTCAACAATGCTGTGGTAGCGCTCTTGCGTAATCCGTAAGATTTCTTCAGTTTGCTTGCGCTGAATTAAGGTTCCTAGTTGCGTCGCTACAGCCGTTACCAAATCAATAATTCTCTCGCTAGCAGAGGTTGCTTTACAAGAGTAGAAAACGAGAATCGCTAGTACCTGCTGTTCTAATAAAATAGGAACTGCAAATGCTGATTTTAGTCTCGCTTTTTGAATATGAGAATACAAGAAAAATAGGTCTTTATCGCAGTCAATATTCTCAATCCATTCAGTTCTTTTAGAAATCCAGGCTTTTCCTTGCAAGCCAATATTCGGCGAAAAAGTTACTTGAAGACTTTGTTCTCTGAATTGTAAAAAACTCGATTGGCTGCCATACCATCCTTGACTGCACTCTAGAATTTTTCGTTCCTCATCAGGAATCCAAGCTTCTCCGTAATCCCACTGGATGGTGATACAAACTAATTGTAAAACAGCTTGCAATGCAGAGTGAACATCTCGACGATGGCTAATGGCTTGAGTCGTCGCCAAGAGTAAGCGCAGTTCAATTTCAGCTTGACGCCGAGCTTCTAAATTTTGCTGAAGGAGTGTATTTTGATGCACCAGTTGTAATTGAAGTTGGCGCAGGCGTAATTGGTTTTCAATTCTGGCTTGAACTTCTAACGGTTCAATGGGTTTGGTAATATAGTCAACTCCACCGGCTGTAAAGGCATTAACCTTATTTAACGGCTCATCTAAGGCACTCACAAAAATGACCGGAATTTCCCGCGTATGAGCGCTTGCTTTTAGCTTATGACAGACCGTATAACCGTCCATATCAGGCATATTAACATCTAACAAAATCAGATCGGGAGGAGTTGCTTCCACAGACTTTAGCGCTAAATTTCCATTGGGAGCAACGCGCACCTTATATCCTTCTTTTGTTAAAAGTTGAGTCAGAAGTTTTAAGTTTCCAGGATTATCATCGACGACTAAAATATGGGCTTTAGGTTCGGAATGAAGTTCAAAAGTCATAAAGAGTTTACAGCTTGAATAAGATTAAGGATTTGCTCAAACTGGTATCGATCGGCAAGCTGAGAAATAGCGCTAGCAATCTCTGGAAATTCAGGTTGAATTTTATCAAGATGAGCTGCCATTGCCTCTAAATCTCCTTCAATTACCGCTTGATAGAGTTCTAGCAACCAATCAATGGGGAGGGCGGTCAAATCGTTGGGATTTAGGCTAATGAGTTCTGAATTAGGCGCAGCCGGAGGTTCCTCATTAGCCTCATAAATAAACATCACCCCTAAATGTCTGTGAATTGCTTCTACAATTTCATTATCCTGAAATGGCTTGCGAATAAAGTCATCGCACCCTGAATTTAAGACTAAGGCTTTTTCACCTGCTAAAGCGCTTGCAGTCAGCGCAATAATTTTGCATGGAGTTTGCTGCGTTTGCTGTTCGGCTTGGCGAATTTGTTGGGTTGCAGTACAACCATCCATGACAGGCATCCGGATATCCATCCAAATCAGGTGAGGGTGCCAAGACTTCCACCGTTCTAAGGCATCGCTGCCATTTGTGACAACTTGTAATTCAAAACCAAACGGTTGCAAGAGTTTTAGCAATAATTGGCGATTGTAGTCATTATCGTCGGCAATTAAGAAGCGATACTGGGGTTGGTGAGGCGCGATCGCGATCGCCCGTCTGCCCCGATCTGCTGCTGGCAACTGGGTGGCGATCGCCATACTAACCGGAATCTCAAACTCAAAGGTTGTCCCTAGCGCCACAGAACCGTTATCCTGCCAACTCTCAACAGTATCTCCCCGACTGGGGTTAAAGGCTTTTCCTCGGCTGATCGCTGTCATTTCACCCCCCATCATCAAGACAAACTGATAGCTAATGCACAAGCCCAAACCCGTCCCTTCTTGCACCTGTTGCCCAGAAGAGGTTTGAATAAACGGCTTAAACAGATGAGGAAGTTCTTCTGGCGGAATACCTACCCCCGTATCCGATACCTGAAACTGCAAGCGCACCTTAGCGGGATCGAGATGTTCGACAACGCGAACTTGCAACTGCACGCCCCCTTGGGCGGTAAACTTCACGGCATTACTCAGCAAGTTAATTAGCACCTGGCGCAGCTTAATTTCATCCGCCTGCACGTAATGCGGAACATCGCTACAGGTGGAAAAACGCAGGTGTATCCCCTTATCCTGCGTTCTCAAGGAGAACATATCCTCAATATCTTCTAATAACCGAAACAGATCGAAGCTATTGGCATTGAGCGTCATCCGTCCTGCTTCAATCTTAGATAAATCGAGGACTTGATTAATCAACGTCAAGAGATGTTCGCCGCTGCGTCGAATAATATTGAGGTTCTCCTGTTGTTCGCCGGAGAGATTCTTAGCTTGATACATCAATTGAGAAAAGCCTAAAATCGCGTTCAAGGGCGTGCGTAACTCATGGCTCATATTGGCTAAAAAGATACTTTTAGCGCGGTTAGCTGCTTCCGCCGCTTCTTTGGCAACGCGCAACTCTTCTTCAACCTGCTTGATCGTGCTGATATCAGTGGAGGAACCAATAATTCCCTGTACCTCCCCATTGGCGTCCATAAACGCACTCACAATGGTTTGATACCACCGTTGTTCGCCTTGACGATTAAAAATCGCTTCGGCGGGGGTAATGTGAGGTTGTAGCGTTTCCATCACGGCGCGGTTGATGGCTAAAAACTCATTTACCTGTGCTGTATTGGAATTCAAGTCATAGTCCGTTTTGCCAATCATTTCTTCAATGGGCAAGCCGTAGATGGCTGCGCCGCTTTGATTAATGGTTAAAAAGCGCCCTTCGCGATCTTTGACAAAGATAGAACTGGGAACGACATCAATCACTTGTCGCAAAAAGGCTTGTTGCGATCGCAACTCCATCTCAGCGATCGCGCGATCGCTGACATCGCGGATAATCACCAAAGCCGTATCCTGACTCACTGGCAGAATGCGGACTTCCTCATACCTCACCTCTCCCTCAACCACAATTTCTTGCTGGTATATCTGCGTTTCGCCCGTGTCTAAGGCCGTTTGCAGGGCGGCTAGACGGCGGAGGGCCAGAGGTTGGGGCAAAAAGTCAAAAATGCTTTTTCCCACGCCCTCTTCGCGCGTCACGATGCTTTTGAAAATACCGCCATTGAGTTGTTCGAGTTGGTATCCCTGGCGATCCATCAAAATGACCAAATCCGGCAGGGCTTCGAGGATTTGCCGAAGGGTGGCTTCGCTTTGTTGCAAGGCGGCTTCTGCTTGTTTGCGATCGCTAATATCGCGTCCTTCAGGGATCAGCATCACCACCTCGCCCGCCTCATTCAGCAGGGGGCGCAGGGAAAAGTCAATAGTAATCAGGCGGTTATCTGCGCCCCAAACCTCCGCCTCGTAACGAATAAATGCCCCTTGAGCCGCTTGGGCGATCGCGGTTTGCAGTTGCGCTTGCGCTTCCGGGGAGAACTTCCACCACGGCGCTTCCCAAAACGGCTTGCCTACCACCGCCTCCCGACTCACCCCAGCAAAAGCCAAGGCGGTTTGGTTGGCTTCTAGCAACACCCCATCGGGTTGCAATAACCCCACAAACTGAAACGCTTGATCGAAAATGGCGCGGAATTTTTGCTCGTTTTCTCGCAACGCCGCCTCCACCTGAAGCCGTTCCTTAATTTGCTGTTCTAGGGCTAAGGTGCGTTCTTGCACTTGTTGAGACAAATTCCAGTTGTAGTCTGCAACCAACTGCTCAACTCGCTTGCGTTCGGTGATATCTAATAGCAAACCATCCCAAACAATATCGCCATTGGGCTGTTTTTCCGGTTGCGAAATGCCTTGCATCCATCTCAAGCCCTGTTTGGAAACAACTTGCCCCTCCCAGCGCCAGGGCTGTAAGGTGGTTGCCGAGATCCGAATCGACTCATTGAGGAATGCCAGATCGTCAGGATGGGTTTTTTGCCAAGCTAAATCGGCATTTTGTAACAGATCGGCGGGCGAGGCATCGTAGAATTCTTGAATTCTGGGACTGGCGTAGGTAAAGGCGTGGGAACCATCGGGATGCAAAACATAGCGATAAATGGCACCGGGAACATTTTCTGCGAGGTGGCGAAACTTCGCTTCGCTTTCTCGCAGGGCGGCTTCTACCCGTTTAGCAGCCGTGATATCGGTGAGGGTGCCAATGGTTCCAGTCATTTTACCAGAGCGATCGCGTTCGATGGCGGCTTGTCCAAACACCCAAATTTCGCTACCATCCGGTCGTAAGAAGCGATACTCGCAGGCAAAGTCGCTCTGTTCGGCCATAAATCTTTCCCAGGCAGCAGTGACGCGATCGCGATCGTCAGGGTGTAGAGTTTTTGTCCAACCAAAACCCAGCGCCTCGGCGCGGGAAAGTCCGATCATTTCAAAGCTGCGTTCGTTGCCATAAACGCATAAACCTTCGGCGTTATTGCGAAAAATCCCAACCGGGGCAATCTGAGTTAAGTTGGCATAGCGTTGTTCGCTTTCAAATAGGGCGAGTTCTGCTTGTTTGCGCTGGGTGATATCGAGAATTAGACCATCCCAAATCAGATCGCCGTTGCCATGACGCTCAAAGGTGGCGGAATTTTGCACCCATTTTTGTTGACCGGAGGGGGTGATAATGCAGTATTCTTTAGACCACTGTTGCGGCTCGCTCGATGAGCTGGAGGCGTAGCGAATGCGCGATAGTTCTTCGAGGGGAATGAAGTTTTCGATGGTATGGGGATTTTGCAGGGCAATTTCTGGATCGATCTCGCAAATTTCGCGACAGCGCGAACTCAGGTAGGCAATGCGATCGCTACCATCGGGATGGATAATGTAACGGTAAATCATCCCAGGTGAGTTTTCGGCGAGGTTGCGGAATTTGGTTTCGCTTTCCCGCAGGGCGTTTTGGGCGTTGAGGCGGGCGCTAATGTCTTGAAAGGCGGCGATCGCATACTCTACCTGGCCATCTTCTCCCCAAACGGGCATACTCTTCACTTCTAGGGGAATCTGGCGATGGGTTTGGTGTAATTCTAAATCGTCTGCGCTGGCGGTTTTACCCGCAAGGGCTTTAACGAGGGGCAGTTCCTCAATAGGATAGGGTTCTTGGCTTCCGGTTCGGTAAACTTGGAAGACTTGCGAAAGGGTTTCAACTTCTGAGAGGGGGAGTTGTTGGTGTAGGTTCAGGATTTTTCGGGAGGCGCGGTTGGCGTAAACGATTTGCCCGCTGCGATCGTGAATGGAGATGCCGATGGGAATGGCGTCTAGAAATTTTTGCAGGCGGTTTTGGGTGGCTTGTACTTCTGCATAGCGTTGGGCGGCTTGGATGGCGATCGCGGCGGGAATGGCTAAGAGCTGAATGCGCTCTTGATCCTGTTCTGTGAAGGGGCTAGGATTTAGGCTTTTTTCGAGGTAAATGAACCCGATCGGGCGCTCTTGGTGCAGCAAGGGGCAACAGAGAACCGATTTGGCTTGGCGTTGCTTAATTGTGGATAGGATGGGGGTGCGGGCGCGGGTTGCTTGTTCGATCGCCGCGAGGGATACGCGTCTTTTGAGGGGCAGCGATCGCAAAACTTCAACTTGATGGCTGCGAGCTGACTTGGCGGCTTCTATTTTGAACTCGCCTTCTTTTTCTAAAAGGATATAACCGCTTTGAGCCTCTACAGTTTCGATTAAAATGCTAATTAAAGTAATCAGCAGTTGATGAAGCTCGATTTCGCTGGCAATCTGGCTTTGGAGTTGGATCAAGGTTGCCAGATCGAAGGGTTTGGAAAGCGGAGGATCGGGGTGACGGGAGTGCATGAGATTAGGCGATCGATTGTTCATCTAAAGCGAACGCCCTCCGGGGCATTTTGAAGGAGACTTAATGATACATAATACTCAAGAATCATTGACGCTTGAGGCTTTGTACTCTAGATATCTCTCAAGAGGTTCCAGCAAATTGTCAAACAGAATACTTGGCGAATGATTACAGGTCGTTTCAGAATAGCTCAGGAAAAATCGATCGAGGATTGACTTGATTTTTGGCATTCTTTTTTAGGAATAAACTTTATCAAAAATTTATTGAGAAATTGAAAAAGTTTCCGGATAAGCCTCACTATAATAGTTTTGTCTTTTTTCTCTCCAACGCTTGTTATCGAGAGAATTCTATCAAATCTCCTCGTTTCTAAAATCATTTCCTTTCAGGAAAAAAGCTTGCTTGTTCAGAAAAAACCATCTCCTAAACATCACCTCAATTCAGGTATTTTCAGGTAACTTCAGAAGATTCAATCGCAAAGACAAGACACAAACTGTTACGAAAACAGGGGATTGTGGGACTCCTAGGATCGCCAACACGAAGTCAATAGCAGGTGGGTTCCCCCGGAAGAATAGATAGTGATTCTCAACAAACTGCTTCGCACCAAGAACCGGGCAGCAGCACTTTGCGATCGCAATCGGGGGACGTTCGCACCTCATTGAGGCTGGCGAGAGCTATAATCTGCTACACCCCAACTATCCAAAAATGGGCGAAAAACATCAACAATTAATCATGCAGGGTCAACCGGATACGCGCTATCAAGATTGGGCCTGGCCATTGTGGCCCGTTGTTCCCCTTTATCCCTATGGCAGGCGGCGCACCCTCCGCCAAGAAGTCCTTAAAGACAAGATTTGGACCTTTGAACAATCTCAAGGGATTCTTTACGTCGTCGTACCGATCCGCATGAGCGCGATCGCCCTAGAATCAGGAGGGTTGCTGATTTATGCACCCGTCGCTCCCACCCCAGAATGCATCCGCCTAGTACGAGAACTCGAAGCCCAACACGGCGAAGTTCAAGCCATTGTTCTACCCACCATATCGGGAATCGAGCATAAAGTCTTCGTTGGCCCCTTTGCCCGTCACTTCCCGCAAGCCCAAGTTTACGTCGCCCCGCATCAATGGAGTTTTCCGGTTAATCTTCCCCTGAGTTGGTTGGGTTTCCCCCGAAAGCGCACGCATATCCTCCCCACAGATAGCCGTCAAAACCCCTTTGGCGATGAATTTGACTATGCCATCCTCGGTCCCATCGAACTCGGTCCCGGACGCTTTGCTGAAGTCGCCCTATTCCACAAGCGATCGCGTACCC
>JAAHGE010000241.1 GCA_010672635.1 Desertifilum sp. SIO1I2
AACATTGATCAAATCAATAAAAGCTTTCTGCCTTGAATCAGGAATATGAAAATCCTTAGCATCTTTGACCGTTACTAGACTTCCTTTACGAGTGACTATTTTCCAGTACGCAGGACTAATATTATTAATAACATAAGGATGATGGCTGGTAATAATAAACTGCGATTTTCGATCGCTAAGAATTAAATCAGTCACATTATCAAGACAATTAATTCCCAAACTATTTTCAAACTCATCAATTAAAATAACGCAATCATCAGGAGACAAGTAGAGTTCGCTAATATACATCAAAGTTTTAAACATTCCTGAAGAAATGTTTTTAATCCAGTCTTGCACTCCTTTTTCTTTAATGCTTACAGTGGTTGCTTCTTTTAGCAACCGAGATAAGGCAATAGGAATATCGTCATCTTGTAGAGATTCTATTTTTATATCTGAAACATTAGGAAAAATATTCATAAAAGCTTTTTTTATTTTTCCAAACTCTTCAGGGAAAATTCTATAAGTAATAGCCAACTTAAGAAAAATGGGTAAATCACTTTCCTTTAAATAAGCCAATGGCAATTTTTCATGTTTTTTAAATATAGAAACTGGTAGCCTCCACATTTTGTCAAAATCTTGACCTGAATCAGTCAGAATAATTTTATCTAATTCAGTTTTTACAGGGACAATACTATCTTCTTCCTTTAATAAATCAATAATACTCTCAAAGGGTGATAGCTTTGGCGTTTTCACCCCATTAAAGATGATTTCATCTGACGTTCTCTTAACTAAAACTGCCTGATTGCAAGTTAAATTTTCATGAATGATTCTAACTTGTTTTTTCCCCGTGGTTTCATTGTCAATATGAATTGTACTTTCTTTCGTTTCAAATTTACCTGTCCAATGATAAAAATCATCTTGGGCATTTAAAAAACAAATATCCCACTCTACTCCATTAAGAGAAGCTCCATTGCCTATCGCCTTTAAGTTTTCAATAGCTCTTAATAGGGTTGTTTTGCCAGCACCCGATATACCAACCAGAAGATTGAAATTGGGTAGCAACTCTATAGGGTTGAGCTTCCATTTATATTCATCATCATAATAGGATAGTTTTTTGATTCTCATCTTACGGGGTTTGGGTTGTACTCCAGAAGTTAGCTGAATAGGACAAATCTAAATTCAGGATAAGCAAAAAAAGTTAGAAAACCTTTCTTTACTGGCAATTCCTATTGTTTCATAAAAACAACTGAAAAGTCGCCTTTATCTGAATTCAGATTATTTTTCAATTTTGCTAGTTTCAATCAAGCTAGCTTTAAATTAGCGCTTTACTGCTTGAGAAACTCAGCAATTCGACTGACTGCGGTTTCTAGGATGGGGGGTTCGTGGACGAGGGCGAAACGGACGTAGCCTTCACCCGATTTGCCGAAGCCTCTACCGGGGGAGACGGCGACGCCTGTAGCTTCTACGAGTTGCGTGGCGAATTCAATGGAATTATTGGACCAGGGTTCGGGGAGTTTTGCCCAAATATACATGGTGGCGGGGGGGGTTTCGACTGGCCAGCCGATGCGGTTGAGGGCGGCGATAAAGGCGTCGCGACGCTGGCGGAAGGTGTCTACGGTTTGCTGTACGTTGTCTTGCGGGCCGGTTAAGGCGGCGATCGCTCCGTTTAAAATACCGCGATATTGGTTGAAGTCGATGGCGGCTTTGATTTGTCGCAAAGCCAAGATTAACTGGGGATTTCCGATCGCATAACCAATGCGAAACCCGCCCATACTATAGGATTTGGACAGGGTGAAAAACTCAATGGAAACTGATTTGTCTGGATCGGCTTGCAAAATGGAAGGGGCAAGGGAGAGACGATCGCCCCCAAAGACTAAATCGACGTAGGGGAAGTCGTGGACTAAGACGAGGTTGTGGCGCTGGCAAAAGGCGACGGCTTCTTGAAAGAAGGATAAGGGCGCGATCGCAGTTGTGGGGTTATGGGGATAGCTTAAGACCATCATCTTCGCCTGGGTTAATACCGCCTCTGGGATATCGGCGAAGACGGGGAGAAATTGGTTTTCCGCCCGTAAGGGCATGGGGTAGATTTGACCGCCTGCAAGATACACCCCACCCGCATGAGAAGGATAGCCTGGATCTTGTAAAAGGGCGAAATCCCCTGGATTTAACACTGCAAGGGGGAGATGGGCTGTTCCTTCTTGGGAACCAATCAGAGGAAGAACCTCGGTTTCGGGATCGACTGCAATGCCGAATTTTTGCAAGTACCACGCTTGCACGGCTTCGCGGAAGTTGCGGGTGCCGTGAAATAGCAGGTAGCCGTGGGTGCTGGGATCGGTCAGCGAGTGGGCGATCGCATCGGTAATCTGACTCGACGCAGCTAAGTCTGACGATCCGAGGGATAGATCGATTAAATCGCGACCGTTGGCTCTCGCTTTGGCCTTGGCACGATCCATGTCAGCAAAAACGTTGGCTTGTAAGGGTTGGAGACGTTCGGCAAATTGCATAGTTTCGCTTTTCGGTTCGGGGATGGGGCGCAATTGCTCCCGGCGATGCTAGGCGGAAAGGTAGGTGTCGAGTAAGTCGGCCAGTTGTTGGCGCGCGATCGCTCCTTCGCGTTGCTCGATTAGTTGACTGTTTTGAAACAGCCTCAGTGCCGGAATCCCTTCTACTTTATATTTTTTGACGGTTTCTGGGTTGGGATCGACTTCGAGTTTTACAACTTTGAGGCGATCGCCATAATGCTCGGCTGCCCATTCAATTGACGGTTTCACGAGCCGACACGGGCCGCACCAGTCCGCCCAGAAGTAGACTAAAACAAATTGGTCAGCTTGCAAAACTTCGCTTTCAAATTGGGCATCGCTAATTTCAGAAATACTACTCATAACCATTACCATTTCACTAAGACAAATCATTCCCTAGTTTACGCTGAGGATTGCCAGGGAGCTAAATTAGGTCGGCGCGATCGCCCGATTTGTCCCATTTTTCTAGATCGGCTATTGGATCTACCCGGTCAATACGGAACTTTGCTTGTATCTTAAAATCTGCACTTTTTACGTAAAGCTACGATGAATTTTTAGGGTTTTATGTTAAGATGTGGTATAACTCGGTGTTTGTACTGAACTCCCACTCGCCTTCCTGCGGGCTGGGTTGGGGTGTTTGTTATTTTCAATGGTTATACCTCTGGGTCGCGTTGTACTGGTTTGACAAGCCAGTAGAGCAGCGAGGATTGCTCGTCTATTGCACTCATACCTTACACAGAATCGATCGCCTTTTCAGGGTGTTTGCCATGACCATTATCCGTGAAGTTGTTCAACAAGCGTTACAAAGCGGTTATTTAACGGTCGCAGCCGAGAACAAATTGCGACAACTTCTTGCTCAACCCTACAACGCTGATGACTTACAAGCCTTTCTCGCTTTACAGCAAGCTGCAATGGAAGGGGGCGTTCGACAAGAATCTCGCGAACTACTCAACAGCGCTTGAACGCCTCACAACCACTCCATCGCAAAGATTCCCCAACCCAAAAGCTGTGAAGTTGGGGAATTTTACATTTGAGAATTCAACAAGGTTTTTACAAACTGTCGAGTTCCTTACGCAGTTTCTCTAAATCATCATCTACCGGAGCATCTTGGGTAGAAGTCGAGCCACTGCTGGCTGGGGGTAAGGGATTGGGATTCGTAGAACCCCCGGCAATTTGTGCCTTCATCATCGCCAATTCGTCATCAATATCGCCCGCCGGTTCGAGTGCTGCAAATCTCTTTTCTAGATCGTCACCCCCCAACTCTGCGACGGCTTGCGATCGCGCTTCCATCTGTAGCACCTTCTCTTCCATGCGATCGAACGCACTCATCGCACTACTGGTGCCAATCTTACCAATAGTTTGGCCGAGTTGCTCTTGGGTCTTAGCGTATTGCGCCCTAGCTTTGAGCATATCTTTCTTGGTTTTCGCCTCAGAAATCTTGCTCTCTAGACCAATCAAATTCCGCTTGAGACTTTCTACCTGAGTCGTTTGGGTATCGAGTTGAGTTTTCAGCGTCGTTGCCGTTTCTACAAAGCCTTTTTTGCGCTGTAGTGCTTGGCGAGCGAGTTCCTCATCACCTTTTTGTAAAGCGAGTCGCGCCCGTTGATCCCAAGTATTGGCCTGAGATTGGGCTTGATTATACTGTTGTTCGGTGCGCTTTTGACCGGCGATCGCGCTAGCCACCGCCTGACGTAACTGCACCAAATCCTCTTGCATTTCCGTGACAGATTGCTCCAGCATTTTTTCTGGATCTTCTGCCTTGCTGACCATATCGTTGAGATTGGCCCTGACGACTCGACTTATGCGATCGAATAATCCCATGAGTTTGTCCTTTCGGGGTATGACAACATCTATAACTTGCAGACTCAATAGTCCAGCCTGCGCCAGTTCCACATCAGGGAACCAAAAAGAGTCCTTGCTTTTAGTCTTAGCACACCAAGACCCCAGAGAACCCGGAAAAGACATTAAACAACTTGTCTGATGTCTCGCACTTTCTCCAATGGTCCTCTAGGTATCGCGAATTTGAGCGCGTAATCTTTCCAACTCCGGATCGACTTCTGAGGCTTGGGGTAAGGATGCTGAGGGCGAGTCGCCCAATTTCGCCTTCATTGTAGCTAACTCTGCATCCACCTGACTTCCTCCTTCTAGCGCCGCAAACGACTTTTCGAGGTCGTCTGTTTCTAAACTCGTCCAGGCTTCGGCGCGAGCTTCAAGCTGGTGAACCTTCTCTTCCATGCGATCGAACGCCGCCAGCGATCCTTGGGGGTTGAGTTTTCCCATCATCTCATTAATTTGCTGAGAGGCTTTAGCCGATCGCGCTCTGGCAATATACATATCTTTCTTGGTTTTCGCCTCTGCCAGCTTGCGCTCAACCTTGTGCATATCCTGCTTGAGCTTGTTGACTAACTGGCTTTGCTGGCTAATTTGCTGGTGCAACGCCTCAGCCGTTTCCATATAAGGTTGGCGGCGAACCAAGGCTTCTCTGGCGAGGGTCTCATCCCCCTTTTGCAAGGCCAGTTGAGCGCGTCGATGCCAATCTTGGGCGGTTGCTTCATTGTGCTTCCATTGGCGTTCTGTGCGCTTCTGGGTGGCGATCGCGCTAGCAACCGCCTGTCGCATCTGAATCAAGTCCTCTTGCATATCCATCACGACTTGTTCGAGAACTTTCTCTGGATCTTCGGCATTCCCAACCAAGCTGTTCAGATTTGCTTTAATAACCCGTCCAATGCGATCCATTAATCCCATAACGGCCTCTTTAAACTTTCACTTTATAAAATTGACTCCTATGTTTTTAGGATATCGAGAATTGCTGGGGATGGGGAGATGGGGACGATAAAAATAGATGACCCTCCGCAGGTGAGACTCGGTTGCCTAACGCTGAGGGTCAGTTCTGGCAATGTGTTTGTTTGTATACGAAAGCGCGTCTCTGTTGCAAGAATCTGAGAAAATAGGATTAGTGCAGTTTCCAAGCTTTAGGGACGATCGCGTGAATCTGGAGTCTCATCGCTTTTTCTCTTATTTTCAACCCGAGCAGGTGAGCCAGCTATGCGCTTTGGCTGAGGTCGAATCTTTTGGCGATCGAAAAGTGATTTTTGACGAGGGGGAAATCCCGGATTTTTTATATCTGGTTCTCGAAGGTCAAGTTGAATTTTGCAAGCGGATTTCTGCCAGTAAGTATCAAGCGATCGCTTTTGCTCATGCCAATGAGTTGTTTGGGGAATTTGGCGTGTTAGACGGTCAGCCGCGCAGTGCTAGAGCGATCGCCTGTGCGGGAGCAAGAGTGGCCAAAATTCCTCGCGATGGGTTAATGGCGATTTTGCAGAATACGCCAGGAACGGCAGTTTTAGAAATTTTTCGCCACATTATCCACCAGTTGCGAATGACCACCACCCAATATGTCAACCAAATTATCTACCAAGAAAAAATGGTGCTAGTGGGGGAAATGGTCAATACGCTGATTCATGACTTTAAGAGTCCGTTTAATGGAATTCAATTGTCTAGCGCAATTATTAGGGAAATGTACCCAGAACCGGATATTGTGGAAGGGTGCGAGTTGATTGAAGCGCAAATTACCCGCATGGTGGTGATGGCAGAAGAGGTGCTAGAATTCTCGCGGGGAAACTCTAGTCTCAATAAAAAGCCCACTCAATTGGAGGGGTTATTTCAACGGTTTGAAAAGCTGAATCATACTTATTTTCAGTTTTCCCAGGTGGAATATCTCGCCGAGATTGAGCCGATTGCGATTAATATTGACGAAACTAAGATTTTTCGAGTCTTGCAAAACTTAGTCACCAACGCGGTAGAAGCGTTTGAGGGACGAGGCGGACAGATTAAGGTTCAGGCAAACAGGGTTGACAAATGGCTAGAAATCAGTATTTCTGATAATGGCCCTGGAATTCCTGAAGAAATTCGCGATCGCTTTTTTGAAGCCTTCGTCACCCAAGGAAAACGCGGCGGAACTGGGTTAGGTAGCGCGATCGCTAAATCGATTGTAGACGCTCACGAAGGTCAAATTTTCTTCCAATCTCAAACCCCAGGTGGAACAACCTTTTTTATCCGTCTCCCCCTCAACGCACATTAAGCTAAAAGTTAGAGCCTTGCACCTGAGAGCCTCTTTCCCTAGCTAGAGGCTAAAATCCCTTGAATTTCTTATCTTTAAGGGTAGGTTAGCGCGGTGCGCTTAAAGGCTGAGTTCAGAAACCCTTCGGTTCATTATTCAGCTTTGTTGCAATGACTTTATAGTTTTTGAGAATTTTGAATTCTATCGTTACTTCTAGTTTTTGGGCTGTTTGTAACAACTCCTCCTCAAGCTTTAATCTCCAAAATCGAGATTAATCCTCACTATCGGTATTGCTTCAACCTAAGCGATTGAAAAAACTCTTCATCGGTTTGTTGTTTAAGAGCGATCGCGCATTTCTTTTGATCTCACTCCTATGACTCATTCACGCAAGCTTGAAGAGCCACCCCAACTTATCGGAGCAGGGCGTTCAGGACAAGTTTACCGCATTAAAACCCCTACGCAAACCATTGCGCGGAAAGTCTTTTATGGGGAAACTCTCACTCATATTATCCATTACATCTTCTTTGGCGCGCCTAACCCCTATATTTGGAACGAAAATGCGATCCAAAGTGCCTATTATCGGCGTAAAATAGCCAATGACTTAGTACAAGTTTGGTTTGGCGATCGCCTCCAGGTTGCGAATGCGATCGCAACTGGGTGTGTTCATCCCACCCAGTTGCGATA
>JAAHGE010000242.1 GCA_010672635.1 Desertifilum sp. SIO1I2
GAGTCATTAAGCTGCGGAAGTATAAACCGCCGACTAGGGCTAGAAAGAGCAGGTAACTGGCAATTTGTCCAAGATAGAGTTTTTCCCGATAGCCGAATAGGGCCTTGAGGACGATTCCGGGAAAGGTGCGATCGCTTAAAATCTGCGAACCGTTCCACACTAACGGACCGAGCAAACAACTGCTATCACCAAAACACCATCCTGAGAGTTGCGGGTTAAGGGCGATCGCGGCTTTGAGGGCGATTTCGAGATGGGCTAAGGCGGAAAGGACTAGTCCTCCAACAATCAGCAACAGAAAGATACCCATTGCTTGGAAGAAGGTGCCAATGTTAATTTTGACACCCCATTTAAATAAAAGAAAGCCAATGAAGGTGGCGCACGCTAATCCGGCGATCGCGCCCCCAGCCGCCGCAATTCCTTGAGAGAGGTATGCTAACACGAGGGAAACGGCTTCAAAGCCTTCGCGCAAAACAGCGATGAAGATTAAGCTAAAAATTCCCCAACCTGCATGGCGCGTCCCATTTTCGGAGTTTAACGCCGATTGTACCGATCCGGTGATTTCGGCTTTGAGCGATCGCGCTTGCTGTGTCATCCAGATCAGCATCCAACTCAACATGGCGATCGCAATTACCCCAAACCCGGTTTCGAGCAAGGGTTTAATGACGGGGGCATACTGGGGATAGCTGAGGGCGATCGCATTGACGCCCCGACCCAGTAAAATTCCGACTAGGGTACTGGCCAAAACTCCCCCCCCAATCCCGGCATATACCCAAGAATTAAGATGAGTGGCTTTGGCTTTTTGCAAGCAAGCTAGAACAATCCCCACTACTAAAGCGGCTTCCACCCCTTCGCGCAGGGTAATTAGAAAGGTTGGGAGTGCGGCTGTTAATTCCATACTCTTTATTTTAATCGGCTCGCTTAAATTTCAGGAACCGGATGAAGCGGAAGGACTGCGCCGCTGAACGCCGTATAAGGTTTCTGCTGGTTGGAACAGAATCCAAGACGTAATAATGTACTTATGATCGGACTGCGGAATATGACCCTTGTGAGTGTGCGTAAATCCAGCAGGTGCAATCACCAGTCGTCCTTGTTCTGGTTTAATCTTCAAATTCTGGTAAAAAAACTCCGTTTCGCCCCCTGATTCTATCGTGTTGAGATAATACTGAAAGTACAGCACTCGATGCAGGGTTTCTTCTGCTGGGCTGTGGGGATCGGGATAAATTTCGGAGTGCCAATGATGGTAGCCTCCCGATCCTTTGATATATTTCTGTATTTTTAAAACATCTCGGCGATAAACTTTTTGAATAATGGCGTCGAGATGAGGTTCTCCCAAGCGCTCAAAATTATCAGCATTCAGCGTTACCACCTGATTAGTCTGCGGCTCGATTAGCCCGGTTGATACTGCCCCCACCAAAGCAAACAGGTATTTTCTTAAATAGATTTTCAGATAGTTAAATGTCACATTCATGACTTGGCTTTCCAATGTTTGCCATTCTTTATACCCCGTTATCATCAGGTCATAGCTATCTTTTTTTGTGATATCTAAAGCTTGTCCTGTTCGTCCCCGATGAACCTTATCGCTAGCTTCAAAACTCTGAATAATAGCGTTACAAAGTGATGGATCTAAGGCTCGATCGTAGATTTCAATAAAGTCAACCATTGTGCGTATCCTAAAACTCGATAAAAAAACAGAAAGGGAAAGGTGAATAGTCCTTTCCCTTATTCCCATTAGAGTTTCATTGCTGGCTAGATAATGACATTCTGAGTCGAAGTTTGAGTCAGAATGTTTTCCAGTTGTGAAGGCGCGAGCGTTATATTGTTACGTGCTGCGGCATCCAACATCAGGGCCATCACCCCAGCAACGTGAGGGGTTGCCATCGAAGTCCCATCAATCGAATTGTAAATGTTACCCGGCCAAGCTGAAAGGACTTGGACTCCAGGGGCGACAATAAAGTCGAGTTGGGGAAGTCCGGCGGGGTTAGAAAAACTCGCGAGTTTGCGATCGCGATCCACAGCCCCCACAGACATCGCTAAGTCATCTTGAGAATACCGAGAGGGAACAGCCGGACGAGTCACTTGACCCACAGCATAACTATCTCGGTTGTTACCAGAGGCGATCGCGACAACAGCCACACCCGCAGCCTTAGCCCGTTGTAAAGCGGCCTTCGTCTCGTCATTGGTAATACTGTCTTGTGTAGAATCAGGCCCTGGAACGCCTAAACTCATATTGATGACCTTTGCCCCGTTGTTAACTGCGTAGTCAATTGCACTGGCGACCGGATCGGGGAAACGGGTTGTAGCACTGGCTGATTGAGGTCCTAATGCCCGCAAAGCCATAATTTGAGCATTATAGGCAACACCTGTCATTTGGAAAGAGTTACCGTTCGCATCGGTTGTAATTCCATTATTGCGACCCGCGATCGTTCCGGCTACATGGGTACCATGACCAAAACCTTGATTATCGCTTGGGTCTTCTTGAGGATCGCCGTCATTACCAACAAAATCGAACCCAAAAACGTCATCGATATAACCGTTACCGTCATTATCAATACCGTCCCCAGGAATTTCGCGAGTGTTGCGCCACATATTGTCGGCTAATTCGGGATGTCGATAATCTACACCCGTGTCAATCACCGCTACAACAATGCCCTGACCAGTGTATCCTCTAGCCCAAACTTCAGGAGCAGCGATCAGATTTAAGTCTCCAAAATTATTTGTGGCTGTGCTAGTTGGGTCAGGCACATCCGCAAAAGGTGCTTGATTTAGAACGCGGGCGACCGCAGCCGCAGCATTCACTAAACCATATCCAAAGTCCGTGCTGTAGGGGGTTGGGGTTGGTGTGGGTGTGGGTGGGGTTGGGGTTGGGGTTGGTGTGGGTGGGGTTGGGGTTGGGGTTGGGGTTGGGGTTGGGGTTGGGGTGGGTGGGGTTGGGGCAGGTGTTGCAGTTGAGGATAGGGTTAGGGCGTAATTGGTATCGCCTTCAAATTGTTCGACAAAAATATAGTAGTCGCCAGCAACCAGTCCGCTAACCTCAATGGATTCTGCCGCAGTGCCTGGGTTTTCAGATTGGGCTAAAATTTCGCTGAGTTCGATGTCGCCATCATTATTGCGATCGCGCCCCAGATACAGATCCGCATCAGCACTTAAATTCGTCAGATCGATCTTAATGGTGTTACTGGCTTGCGTCAGCGTCACCTTAAAGATATCTGTGGGATCGACCTCGCCAACAAATTCGTTAATGACTTGAGGCGTTCCTGTTAAATTTCCGACATTGCGCGCGGTTGCTAGGGTTTCACCTGCGGTATCAACTGGCGCGGGAACGGGAGTTGCACTCAAATTGAGATTGTAGTTGGTATCCCCTTCAAATTGTTCAACGACCAGAAAATACGTTCCTGCGGCTAGGGCTTGTTGAATGGTTTCTGGGGTGGTGCCTTCTTCTACAGAAAAGTTGATGACATCGTTGTCATCAATCTCGTTGTTGTTGTTAAAGTCGCGGATGAGGTATAAATCGGCATCTGCGCTTAAACCATTGAGAACTGCGTTGAGACTACCAGCCGTGGGCAGAGAAAACCGATAAATATCGGTGGGATCGGAATCTCCAACAAAGTTCGTGAAACCCTGCGAACTGGTTAAACTGCCAATATTAGCTGCCGTCAGCAGGGTTTCTCCGGGATCTTCTACAGGAGTGGGTGACGGGCTTTGCAGCGGGGGTCTGACAGGTGGGTTAACCGGAGGGGTGGTGGGACTTGGCGATGGGGCGCTGGCTGTAATGGGGGAGAGGTTGGTTGTAAAGTCACTCGCCCCTAGCCTAGTGCTGTTGACGCCTTGCAAAGTTGCTAGGATCGCACCCGTTTGGGTATTGGTAATAATGGTATTATTGGCGTTGGTTCCGGTACCCTGCGCGATACTGAGGTTGCTAAAAGAGAGTCCTGAAGACAAACCAATCAGGTCTTCTCCTGGCGTAAAGTCTGCAAATACATCGCTTTCTGTACCTAAGACGAAAACATCCCTTCCTTCGCCGCCTCGCAACGTATCATTTCCCAAGTCGCCGTAAAGTACGTCATTGCCTTGGTCGCCAGAAACGAGGTCGTTACCTTGTCCGCCTCGGAGTAGATCATTTCCTTTGCCGCCATAGAGGGTATCGTTCCCCTGATTGCCAGCAAGAGTATCTTCACCGACGTTGCCTAGAAGAAGATCGTTATCTTTGCCGCCATAGAGGGTATCGTTCCCTTTACCACCGTAAAGAGTATCTTGTCCTTGATTGCCATAAAGCAGATCGTTTCCTTGATTGCCGTAGAGCAAATCGTTTCCCTCTAGTCCAGCAACCGTATCATTCCCTTCCAAAGCAGCAATTGTATCTGCTTGCGAAGTTCCAATAATTAGATTGTCACCGATAGTTCCGTTAAGCAATGCCATAGAAGTCAGAGTGATTAGTGGTTTGAAACGAGTAGACGATTGACTGGAACAGTAGTAAAATCACCTACCACGATAGTCAAATATTATAGTCTGCCTATTCTTACAAATAGGAATATTCATCAATTGCAAAAATGGGGATAGCGGTGGTGCGATCGCCTTTACCATCCAGCTTATTGTTACAAGTTGGCTTTTTTAGCACTCCCGCTTCACTTCCAGGAGGCTTCGGGAACTCGCCTACTCACGAGCAGCCCCTTCTAGGCGCGATCGCTCCCATCCGCAAAGAGAATGTATCGGTTATAACTATCTATAGGATAGAAATTGAAAATTTTTTGTCATCATTATTTTGACTGTTATGGCAGGCAGTACAGTCATCAGCGTTGCTAATTCCAACCAAACGTTAGGAATTGTTGCAGGGGTAACGCCAAATCGATTGGCGGGAAGCTTTGTGGCGGTCAATATTCCCGGTTTAGCTTAGGTCAGTTGCTAAAATAGCAGTGCGTTGGTCAAGATGCAGCAAGATTGCACTTTGACTGTTCGCTTTCCTCATTCCCCCTAAAACCTATGCAACCTCCCCTCAGTCGTAGAAGCATCCCACCGAAAGTTAGCACCGTTCCCCGTCCGAAAACGGAAACCTCTGCGTATTTAGACTTATATCAACTGGCCGTTGAAAAAAAGCGCTTGCAACAAGAGTTACAAATGCTAGAGGTTCGCAAGCAACAACTGCAACAACGCCTGACTACGATTGACCAACAAATGGGTCAGTTGAACGTACAAGCGTCTTCTCTAGCGGAAGGTCTTGAAGTGACTCATCTTCCTGCATCTGATTCCGCAGTACCGGAAACTCCGCAATCCCCTTCTTTTGATACGTTTTTACTAGAATATTAATCGGCTTCTTCGGCTTCTTCGGCTTCGGCGGCGGCTTGCATTGCTAGAAGAATTTCTTCTTCTTGAACTTCAAAGTCTTCTTCGGAAATTTCACCCATGTCGAAGGCTAGCTGTAGGGCCAGCAGCCGCTTTTGTAAGTTTTCTTTGTCGTCAATTTCAGCATCTGCACGTTCGAGGAGCTGTTCGCCAATCCAAGCAACGCCTTCAATAGGACCGAGGAGGGGTAGGGTTAATAAACGCAGGATCATGGCTGGCTAAGTTGAGCAAAGTTATAGGGGGCTGTAAAATTGTTATAGCGAATTTTTAATCGTTCGTTGAATTTTCGATCTAAAACTTCAATTTTTGCAGCAAACTCCGGTTCGCTTTCCCAAGGAATTAGAAAAGCGGCGTTATAAATCATGGATTCCATTAGCAAATCGTTTTCAAGGGTTTCGGTCGCTAAGAGATTTAAGTCGGTTTGGAATGTTTCAGCAATCTGCTGGCGACGCTGTTTGAGATAAAATTCAATCTCTTGACCGATCGCAATTGTTTCGTCCATACTTAGGGTTTTACCTTCGAGGCGATCGCGCTTGGCTTTCAGGTCTTGATTTTCGCTCAAAAGCATCTGCAACTCTGTCTTTTCTTCCCACAAGACTTTAACGCTAACTTCTCGATAACCGGCTAATTTCTTAAAAAGTTGTTCGAGTTCGTGGTAATGGGGAATAATCAGTTGTTTTTCGACCTTTTCCCAATCATCAATAACCAAGCCAAATTGCAAAGGTAATAGGGTGCGATACCCCGCTTGCATGGCTTCTTCTAAAACTTTTTCGTGGCCTAATAAATTCCGCCGACTCGATAAATAGCGCTGCTGTAAGGCTTGGGAATAGAGAAAATAAAAGTTCTCGATTTGATGAATATAGACGGGTTGTTTATCTAAACCCTGAATCTCTAGATTCTCAGGTTCTGGTGGGGGGAAGATACCATATAAATAGAGACCGTGACCCATTTTGTTGTTAAACTCAAAAGTTACAGCGGTTTAGAGGTTAAAACTAATCTTAGCTTGGCATGAATTAAATTAAGTTGAGCTAAACCTAGGTCTAAATCTCCTTCGACAACAACCCCAGTATGCAATAAGCGGTCGAGCAATTCTAACACCGACGGATTATCTGAGGTTTCGCCAGGGTAATAGCCGCTAGATTTGGGAAGCAGGCTACCAATTTCACCTAAGTCTATATTTAAATCGGCTGGATCGATTTCAAAGATTTCGCACAGTTGCAACACCTGGGCCTCAAGCTGGCGCAGGCTGTCTGCGGCGCGGTCTAACTCCTCTTCAGCCAGCAGACCCGACTCCATACGCCGAATAATCTGAGCCTCCATCAGTTGGCGGATCAATTCAATGACGGTCAGGAGTAGCGGCGCTAATCCGGCTTCTTTGTTAGAGTGCGGTTGGGTTAAAGAAAATTCTGTAGATGCGCTCGGTTGAATCGAGTTCATGCGATCCTAGATAAGATGACATCTCGGACTGTCCGCGCGGGCGGATCTTTCTCTATCTTATCCAAGAGATTCGGTTTGACCGAAAATTGCGATCGCCTCTCGCCTAGCACCCACCAAGAATGCTTTCGACAGCTTGGGGTTCAACCCTTGTTTAGATTTGTAGCTAACCAGAGCCTTGACAAATTTCGTATTTTATGTTCTAAGGAGAGATACTAACTTTTATACGACAATAAGCAATTGGCACAACAAATCGGCATTGCTGACTTGTTGATTCGGAACGCTTGCGATTCTTTCAAGTTTTCTTTACATGACCTATTGTCTTGGCATCGTCACTCAGTTCGGTTTAGTCATGGCGGCGGACTCCCGCACCAATGCAGGTGTTGATTATATTTCAACCTATCGCAAGCTATTTGATTTTTCTTTACCGGGCGAACGCGTCATTTTAATGTGTACTTCGGGTAACTAGA
>JAAHGE010000243.1 GCA_010672635.1 Desertifilum sp. SIO1I2
AGCATGGCACTATTTTTTAGTACAAGAGAAGATGTATCAAGAATTCTGTTGAGGGGGTAAGGAAAAAGTAAATGGTTTCTCAGTTTAAGGCTGGCTTTAGGGTGACAATGATGAACGATACGTTTAAGCCGCAGGGGATGATTGGCAGACAGGCTGAGCTAGAGCAAATCTGTGCAATTTTGGCGGCTGACCAGGATTTGATGCTGACTGGTGTGACTGGAAGTGGGAGGCGATCGCTGATTCGCTACGGGGCACAGCAAATTGGAGCTAGAGTTTTAGAGATTGATTGCCTACGAGCCACCACCTCTTCTCGCTTTTTAGAGTTGTTGGCAGAAGGAATGCTCCATATCTTTGCCACACCAGAAGAACGAACGTTGATAGAGCAGTGGGCTTTGACCTATCCTCTGCAATTAGAACAACCAACAGCCCATCAAGCCCGCTTTGTTTGGCAGGCTTCCCTTAAGGATGAATGGTCGATCTTGCAAGCCTTATTGAACCTTCCCCAGGTCATGGCCGAACAGTTAAGCGGTCGAGTGGTGTTTGTCTTCCAGAATTTCCCTCATATTCGTTCTTGGGATCGGACAGGTCGATGGGAATCCTATTTGCGACAGGAAATTCAACGGCAAAATCGGGTCAGCTATGTTGTCCTGGCAACAACACCAGAAGATTGGGTGGAAGAGAGCAAGGTTCAACTTGTTTTTCTGCTTCCCCTGCAACATCAGGAACTTGAAACCTGGGTTGTTGAAGCAATGGCAGCAGCAGGCTTAAAGTTTGAAGGAGATGCCCTAGAATTATTTCTGGATTACACTTCTGGGCATGTTGGAGATGCGATCGCTTTAGCGCGGCGAATTTGGAGTGACCATCGTTGCTTTGATCGCGATGAAGAAACCCGGTTTTCCTTGCCATCTTCTCCAAAGCCGATTCAACTCCATCACGTCCATCGCAGCACATTAAGATTGGTCGAGGATTTGTCTGTCACCTTTGAATCCCTCCTGTTACTCCTGCCTCCCATTCAGGCACGGCTTCTGGAAAGTTTAGCAATCGATCCAACTGATAGCCCTCATTCACGCCCCTATCTTCAAAAACACCAGTTTTCAAGAGGAGGTGGGTTTCAGGGAGCGCTTACAGGATTGGAACAGAAAGGATTAATTTATGGAGCCAAAGTCGGGTATCGAGTGGCATTGCCACTTCTATCATTTTGGCTGAAACATCGTATTTTATAACTTGATGGCAATAGGGGTTGGCAAAGTCGAGGCTAGCCAAATCGGTGAATGATGCTGGATGGGGTCAATTTCTCTCAATTCTCTCAATCAAGGCTGAAAGAGCCGGATTGCTGACGGTTGCGGTCAACCCAAACGGCACAAGTCAAAATTGTTCTGATTGCGGTCAGGCAGTTCCAAAAACGATTGCTGATAGGTGGCACTCATGCCCTCACTGCGGGGCGCAATATGACCGTGACCACAACGCAGCGCGAAACATAAAACACAGGGCGGTGGGGCATCCCGTCCAAGCTCCTGGAGGCTATCGAGATATCGAGCCTGTGAAAGAAGAAGCCCACGCCGTCTCGTAGAGCGGCGATGGGAGTATGTCACTATCAGAAGGTGCGATCAATCTGCGGAAAGCTAATCAAACCCCGTCTTGCGGCAGTCCCTAAAACATCAAGGACTCCAGTAATAGACAGAATTTCTTTTGAGTGCAAGTTGTGCAGCTCTATCGTCTAATCAAAGCAGTAGCCAAAAGTGGGCATACTAGAAAAAACCGCCGCAAGGGGCTATGACCATGAGCGATATATTTAAGGGATTTGAACAACTCCTCGAACTGGCCAAAACCTTAGAAGATAAGCTGGAAAGTGGGGAAATAAAGACCGATTTTCAAGTTCGCTCGGTTAGTAGTATCCCTCGGCAGGGAAATATTCCTCGGAGTGGGGTGCGGCTGAATCGTCCCGCCCCTTCTGCGACGGATTCTACGCAATCTGAGGTCATTGTGACTCCGCCGCCCCAGGGGACAACAGCAGCCCCTACGCCATCTTTAGCTCAGGTGGGGGGACTGGGTTCTGTGTTGCAGGAGTTGCGCGAGTTGGTGGAAATTCCCCTCAAGCGCCCGGAATTGTTGGAACGGCTGGGTTTAGAACCGCCGCGCGGGGTGTTGTTGGTGGGCGCGCCAGGGACGGGGAAAACGTTAACGGCGCGATCGCTCGCATCGGAACTCGGAGCCAGCTATATTGCCATTAATGGCCCAGAAATTATGGGCAAATACTATGGGGAAGCGGAAGGAAAACTCCGGGAAATCTTTGAGAAAGCTAGCCAGTCGGCCCCTTGTCTGATTTTTATTGATGAAATTGATAGTTTAGCTCCCGATCGCGCCAAGGTGGAAGGGGAGGTGGAAAAACGGGTGGTGGCGCAACTCCTAGGGTTGATGGATGGGTTTGCAGCCGCGAAGGGAGTGATAGTACTGGCGGCGACAAATCGCCCGGATCATCTCGATCCAGCGCTGCGCCGTCCGGGACGGTTCGACCGGGAAATCTTGTTTCGCGTTCCGGATCGCGAGGGACGCTTGGAAATTCTCCAGATTTTAACCCAGAAAATGCCGTTAGGGGCGGATGTGGATTTGGAGGCGATCGCCTCTACGTCTGTGGGTTTTGTGGGGGCAGATTTGAAAGCGTTGTGTCAAAAGGCGGCTTATCAGGCGTTGCGCCGCCAAGTTCCGGGGGTGGATGCCCAACTTCCGGAGACGATGGAGATTATTGCAGAAGATTTTACAGGGGCGATCGCAGAAATTAAACCCTCGGTGCTGCGTTCGGTGGAAATTGAATCTCCCGATGTGGCTTGGGACGATATCGGCGGCTTGGAGGAGATTAAACAAACGCTGCAAGAATCCGTAGAAGGTCAACTCCTCTATCCGGAACTGTATCAACAAACCGGAGCAAAAGCGCCGCGCGGTATCCTATTATGGGGGCCTCCGGGAACGGGTAAAACCCTACTGGCTAAAGCAGTTGCGTCCCAAGCCAGGGCGAATTTTATCGCGGTTTCGGGTTCGGAACTCCTCAGCCGTTGGGTAGGCGCTTCCGAACAGGCGGTGCGAGATTTGTTTGCGAAAGCCAGACAAGCAGCCCCTTGTGTAGTGTTTATTGATGAAATTGATACCTTAGCCCCAGCGCGGGGTCGTCATGTGGGAGACTCTGGGATTAGCGATCGCGTTGTCGGTCAATTGCTAACAGAACTCGATGGCGTCCAAACGGCGGCGAATATCCTGTTAATGGGTGCCACTAACCGTCCCGATACCTTAGATCCTGCCCTGCTGCGGGCCGGACGGCTAGACTTACAACTCAAGGTCGATTTACCCAATTCCCCCAGCCGCCTTGCCATTTTACAAGTCCACAACCAAGGAAGACCCCTAAAGGGCGTTAATTTATCTGAATTTGCCGAACAAACGGAAGGCTGGAATGGCGCAGATTTAGCCCTGTTAAGCAATCAAGCGGCCCTAGAAGCCATTCGCCGCCATCGTCGCACCGGATGCGTCGATCCCAGTCAGATTCAAATTACCCCAGAAGATTTTAACCGCGCCTATCAGGTTCTTTTAGCCCAAGGAAAAGCCTAATCGCGATTGAGGGGGTACTGCAAAATGCGATCGCCCCCTCGTAATTTAGCTTGATGTAAAGCCGCTTCGGCATCAATCGCCAGACTCATGGGCATACTATTGCGCTGGGGAATGGCACTACTCACCCCAAAACTCATGGTGACATAGGGACGGGTGGGCGAATTGGCATGGAATATCTTTAATTGATTCACCGCCGTCCGAATTTTGGTCGCGACTCGCATCGCCCCCGATGCATCTGTATTCGGTAAGAGGATAATAAACGCATCCATTGTATAGCGAACCGCTAAGTCTGCCGGTCGCTGCACCCCTTTTTGAATGGCTTTCGCCATTTGTTGCAAGCACTCATCTCCGATCTCCTGACCGTAGGTATAGAGATAATAGGAAAAAGCATCCACTTGACAGACGATCAGCGATAGGGGTTGCAGTTCGCGTCCCATGCGCCGCCATTCTTGTTCGAGATATTCTTCAAACCGACGCCGGTTCGCCAGTTGCGTCAGCGGGTCGATGGTGGTTTGGCTTTCTAGCCTCTCGCAGAGTTCGGCTATTTTTTGTTGGGCGGTAAACTCGCGAAGGTGCGATCGCTCAAACCCATAAACGGCTACGCTACAAATAACACTCAACCCAACCAAATTCAGATAGGTTTCTAAAATAGGGTGGGGATAAGGTTCCACCAGAGGCAGTTGCAAAAACCAATAGGCGATCGCAAAATAGACTAAAGGCAGCGCTTGCGCGATCGCGTGCATCCACCACAGCACTGGAAAACACGCTCCCTGAAGCAAAAACATCAGTATCCACACTTGCGGGTCAAAAACCGCCTGACCCCCCAGAGTACCCAAAACTTGCGGTAGTAGCGTTACACTCCCAGAGGCAACCCCCCATAATATCCACGGGTTCCGACTTCTCCAAACTGACAGAGATAACCCCCAATTTGCCCCTAGAACCACTAAAGTTGATAAACGAAGGCTAAACAGACGCATTGCCACAGGATCTGAGGTGGCAACATTTTCTAATAAGACAAAAACAATAAAACTCCCTAAAATAACCCCCAGTCCTAACCGCAGTCGGTTGACCATCCACTGTCGCCGCCACACCTGATAGCGATGAACCAGGGAAGGGGGAGACGCCTGCAAATTTAGGGATGCTGTTGCCAATTCAATTGACTGCAAATCCTCAGACATTATCGAATACTTAGGTTTCCCTTCCGCCTTGGATAAAGAATTGGGCGCGCTGCCAAACTTGTTCGCCCACTTGTTGGCCTAAACGTATCCCATTGACATTGCCATCGTGAAAATGAATTCCACCATAGATGCGAGACATCCCCGCTTGGGCGGCCGCCTCGGAAAAGGTTGCCCAGGACAGGGTAATATCCGTTTGGGGATAGGTACCCGATTCAATGCGCGAGGTTCCTTGGAAAATCGTGGTAGAAGCCCCAAAAACATCGCTGCCTGTAAACCGCTTCAGCACTTCGGCGGAGGCGGCACTAAAGGTACTGTGTCCGGAAACATACTCAGAAAAGGGCGGTGTTGTTAGATAAGGTCTCCAGTCTGACCCATTAATGGTTTGTTTGCCAAGTCCGGGGCCGCCCCAAGCTTCTACGGCTTCATCCTTGTAAATATAGCGAATTGCGCTAATCGGTCGCACAAAGTCGTAGTAACGTTTGGCTTCCCAAGCCGCAATTCCGGCATCAAAAACGGCATTACCGAGGGTAAAAAACAGTTGTACGTCTTGGTCTAAGGTATGGGTATCGCGTTCGGAAACAAATTGTCCGATACTCAACCAAGTTCCAGGCGGGAAGGAGGTTCCGGCCCCACTTTCCCAAAACTCGGCAATCATTTTTTGCGTGTCGGTGAGGTTGGCGCTAATCGTGAGGACTTCATCGACTTGTTCGCGGAATTCTAAACTCCCGTAAGCTGGAGGCGCAGGCGGCCGGAACTGGGAACCGGAGGTTAACCCAAAAGGTTTAATGTCTCCCCAGTGGGGGGTGAGGAATTTCTGGGTTTGACCGTTGGGTAGGCGTAAGGGTTGCCAGGAGTTGGGGTCTTTAATCAGGTCTGCGCTATTTTCGGGGAGATATCCTGTAAGGTCTTGATATTGTTCGAGTTGGTTCGATCCATCAATATGACAATATTCCAGTAAGGCTTGGGCGGATTGATAGCCGATACCGCTAGGCGTGGTAGATTGGGGGGCGGTATTTTGCGGATCGTAACCCAGTTCCAGCATGACCCGATTAAACAGGTCTACCTGGGTGGGGAATAAGTCTACTAACGTCCAGTAAGCCGCATAACTGATGGCTTCGCTTTTGTTAAAGACGGTGTTTTCGCTTTCGGGTTGTTGCAGAGTATCGCCTAACTGAGTGGCGATCGCAATCGGGTCATAGGCCGCCCACGCATCAAAAATCGCGGTATGGACGATGGCATAAGCCCTAGAGGCGATGGTTGGGCCGGGGTTGGTGTTGCGGACGGCTTGTTGGGCAACTTCATCCCAAATGACGACGGTACGGGCACAAGGATCGCGTCCCTCGTTGATGCCAAAGCGCAGATAATGTTCTAAACAGTTCACCATACCCCCTGTTAAGGGGTCTACGGCGGCGGCAACATCAAGGTTTTCTCGACGATAAAAGCTTTCGTTGAATAGGGCGCTAGGGTCGCGCTGTTCGTACTGCCCGTGTTTGAGATAATGGTCGAGACCGCAAATAAAAAAACCGTTTTCGACAGCAACGGCGACGCCTTCGTTTTGGGCTAGGTAATAATTTTCATTAAAGAAGGCGCTAGGGTTGCGCTGTTCGTGCTGTCCGTGTTTGAGGTAATGGTCAAATCCAGAGGTAAACTCCCCGTTGGCGACGGCTTCAGCCACACCTTTGTAGAGGCTGAGATAATAATTTTCATCAAAGAGGTCTTGCAGTTCTAGCATACGTCTAGAAGGAATCGATTTGGTAATCCTTAGTATGCCAAAAGCGCTGCAAAAGTAGTAAAAACAATTGAAATTGTATGAATATATGAGTAAACTTTTGATTAAGATTCTCGTCTTTGACTGATAAAAGTAGTCAAAAGAAAGCCATTTCCCGTAGTTTCACCGGAGAGATTGCGATCGCAGTCTTTAATTTTCCTCAAGAAATGTGTTTTGCGTCCATTTACTGAGGTATTAAGGTATTTTTTAATACATAAATTATCACTTTTCTAAAGCCTAGCAGACTGAAAGGAGGATCGGGGGATCTCCAATCGATTGAGACTCCTCTGAATTCCTTTGTCTATCTACCCTTTAAAATTACGATGGTACTGGCTATCTTCTTGAGGGCGATCGCTCATGCTTTACACGTCCAAAAATCATCAATCTTGTACCCTCTTGCTATTAATTGGACTCAAAGGATCGGGTAAAACATGGATTGGCAGTGTTTTAGAAAAACATTTAGCCATTCAATTTCTAAAAATTGAACCCCTATTTTTAGAACTGTTATGCAAAAAACCTGTATCCACAGGTATTGACTTAGAAAAAAAGGGCTTCCAAATCGTTCTAGATCGCCTCGATGAACTTGCCCAAAACCATAAAATTCTCTGTATAGAATCTACGGGAACGGCCCATACCTTTCCAGAACTATTAAAAACTCTCCAGCAAA
>JAAHGE010000244.1 GCA_010672635.1 Desertifilum sp. SIO1I2
TTGCTGAGAGATCGGCACATTCGTTCTCAAATGCTGGTTATAAGGATTAATCGTATGGGCAAAGATATTGTTCGTTTTAGGAATAAATTGGGTGTTATTCAGAGCGCGATCGAGCTTGAGAGCAAGACTACCGAATTCATAAGCTGTTTTGTAATCCCCTTGATTGGCAAGGCTCATTCCGTACAGGCAATAAGCAAAACTAGAGCTTTCAGCATTGCCATATTTCAGAGATAGATTAATCATTAATATAGGTAGCAGACAGGCCAGGTTCTGAGCGCCTGCCATATATGCAGATGCCCATAGATCGGCTAGCAGGCTCATGCACACCCGCTGAACCGGATCGGTCATCTTTGGCAAATCAAAACAATCCATTGGCCCAATCGCGTTCAGTTGCCCATGCAGTGTTTCTAACTGTGTTTGAATCATCGCCTGCTGAACATCGGGTGTACTGGGCAATGTCATCCCCATGATGCTCAACCCTTTTAATCCAGCCTCAAGACTCGCCTTGATATTTTCGCCCTGAGTCATTTTCAGGTACATCTGGATACCATAGACTGAGGCTCGATCGAATTTATCCTCAGCTTTGTCCAAAATCAGAGCGAATAACTCTTCTGCACGCTCAAAATTTCCGCTCAAGTATTCGCACTCTGCACATTCTCGATAGAGATCGATGGTAAGCCGATAGTGGGTTTGCCAACTGCTCTCTAACAGCATATCGATGCCCAGAGCGAAGTATTTCACTGCGGCTTTATAAGCAGTAGACACCTTTGCCTTCTTCCCGGCCATTAGATTGAGGCGTGCGAGTTCGTTTTTCTCCGACTGTTGAGCAATAATCTCGCTGCCTTCATTGATTTGATGCACAATATCAAAAATTCTGGCTTCGATCGCGTCAGACGATGTATTTTTCAGTAATAACTGTCCAATCTTTAAGTGAGCGGATTTTTTCTGAGACTCAGGAATTAGAGAGTAGGCGGCCTGCTGAACCCGATCGTGTAAGAATCGATAGCTCGACAGCGTAGTGGAAGGGGGATTGACATCTAATAGGCGATCGCTAATCCGTATTCCTTGTCTGTCCTGATGGTAGAACTTGTAGACTTCACTGGTGGGCAGTACCAATCCGTCCTGCAACGCTTTCCAGAGGTCAGCCGCAGTTTCAGTCTGAGATGATTCGTGAACGATCGCCAGCGTTGCCAGATCGAACTGGTTGCCAACACAAGCTGCCAACTTCAATACAGTTTGAGTTGCCACAGGCAGCTTCTGGAGTTGCTGCGCCATGAATTCAACCACATCATCGCTGAGGGAGAGTTGTCTTACCCAAGCAATGTTACATTCCCAGTAATTACCGTTCGTATTAAAAGTAATCAATCCATCTTCATGCAGTGCCTTGAGAAACTGTGTGGTGAAAAAGGGATTTCCCTTGGTTTTCACCATCACCAGCTCCGTTAAGGGCCATGCTAATTCCAAATCGCAGCTTAAGGTATCAGCAATGAGCTGATTCACCGAGGAGTGGTCTAACGGTGCTAACACGATCGTATTGACTGCTGCCCGCGCGCTCTGAATCTCTTCCAGCGCCTGCATCAGTGGATGGGACGGCGAGACTTCATTATCGCGGTAGGCACCCAAAATCAGTAAATGCCCTGTATCCTCCATCAGCAGTTGCAGCAGTTTTAGCGAAGCAGAGTCGGCCCACTGCAAGTCATCAATAAAGATTGCCAGAGGATGAGCTGGCGTGGCGAACACCTGAATGAATTTTTGAAGCAGCAAGTTAAATCGGTTCTGGGCGGTACTGCCCGAAAGCTCAAGCACCGGAGGCTGTGGACCGACAATCTGTTCTAACTCCGGAATCACCTCAATCAGGACTTGAGCATTCTCACCCAGGGCATCGAGAATGCAGGTTTTCCATTGCTGAAGCTGCCCATCGGTTTCCGAAAGCAGTTGCCCCATTAAATCCCGAAATGCTTGGACAAAGGCAGAAAAAGGAATGTTGCGCTGAAATTGGTCGTACTTGCCTTTGATGAAGTAGCCGCGCTGCCGCACGATTGGCTTATGAACTTCATTGATGACTGCCGTTTTGCCAATGCCCGAAAAGCCTGCCACCAGAAGCAGTTCGGTTTTACCTTCGCTGATGCGGTTAAAGGCACTCAGCAGTTCCATCACTTCAGCGTCTCGGCCGTAGAGATGTTCGGGAATCAAAAATCGGTCGGAGAGGTCGCGTTGTCCGAGAGCAAACCAAGCAAGCGCTCCCTTTTCCTGCCACTGCATTAAGCATTGTTCCAGGTCGTGTTTTAGGCCCAATGCGCTCTGATAGCGGTTCTCGGCATTCTTTGCCATCAGCTTGGCAACAATTTCCGAGAGAATGGGGGGAACCTCACTATTGAGGGTGTGTAATAGAGGCGGCTGCACGGCAATATGGCAATGCACTAATTCCATCGGGTCGATTGATGTGAAGGGCAGTTGACCGCTGAGGAGTTCAAAGAAAGTAACCCCCAGAGAGTAGAAGTCACTGCGGTAGTCGATGCCCCGGTTCATGCGTCCGGTTTGCTCTGGAGAGAGGTAGGCGAGAGTGCCTTCTAGGACGCTGGGAGGTTGAGTGGCTTGCGTTTCGCGAGGAAGTAGCGATGAAATGCTGAAGTCAATCAGCTTGATTTGTTTCGTGTCAGGATGAATCAGAATGTTGGCAGGTTTGAGGTCTTTATGGATGACTCGGTTGTGGTGAAGGCCGTTGAGAATGTCAGCCAGTTGCAGGGCGATCGCCAAAAATTCTGACACGGGCAGAGCTATTGTTGGCTGCGGTGACTCAGGAGACTGAAGGTCGTGGGTAGCGCGATCGCTCATTCTCCTGCTGTACTGCCGCAGCGAAATACCGCCAAAGTCTTCCATGACCAGAGCGTAGCTATTGCAGTAAGGCTCCAAGCTGTAGGGGGCAACAACCCCTGGTAGCTGTAGGTTTTTAGCAATTGTGTATTGATTGTTAAATTGCAGCAGTTCGCTGAAGCCTGGGTAGTCTCGCTTTAAGACTTTGATAACCACTGGATGCTGGTCTGTTTCTCGGATGGCTCGATGAACCAGGGTACGAGAACCAGAGTAGAGTTGCTCACCGAGCCGGTATCCAGGAATAGTCATCGCAAAGTTCGCTGTTGTCTGCATTGTTTAACCAGGAATACACAACCTATTAGAAAGGATGCCCATTTGTTAGCGAAGTGCAACGCATGGTTATTAATCGCCTCAAAGGTAGCGATCGCACTTTTTGGTTTAAATTTCACCAGAAAACAGAGTAGTGCTACTACTCTGCCCTCGTGAACTGGGTGTTGACGGCTGAACCTGAAGCTAAAGTTATTACAAAACTTTACATCTTGTTCTATTTTACGTATATCTCAGCCGTACCCCACTGTGGGTGTCGTGGCTGTCTGTAGAGCGGCGTTATGTTTTATTTTATACCTTATAACTTACCTTTGTACAGGAGAAAGGTGAAAGTTAGCCTGCGTCTAATTGCCCGCCACCTGAAACAGTTCAATCTGTTATCCGCCTCCACTGGTTTTTGGCCTAACACACTGCTACGCACCAAACAAGCTACACTCACTCCACTCAGTAGTTTGCACTCTCTTCCTACTCAGCACTTTGTTATAAAAGAGTTTCCGGTAATGGGGAGGTTGAGACAGAGTTAAAGGGAAATCCCTGGTGAATTGTGCAAGAGTCGCACTCCAACACCCGTTAAACTAGAAGGCCGTTGTTCGCGTTTAATATGCTGACTTCCTCCACTCCCGAACTCACCGTGCCAGAACTTGCTGACCTCATCCAGCAGGCCCATCTTCAGTGTAAAGCGCTGCCGACTACAGGGTTACTCCATGCTCGCAATGCGGGCGAATGGTTGCTCGCGGCTAAAGCGGTGCTGTCTGAAGAACAATGGCAAACGTGGTTAACCACAGATTGCCAGTTATGGGAAAATACGGCCCAGACTTATATGGCGATCGCCAAAAGTTGGCCCAGTTTAGACAAACCTCATGTTACTCTGAAGCTGGAATCGCCTCGCCTGAGCGAAACCGCAGAACCGAGCGAGCCAATAGCAGTTGAAGAAGAGGCCAAAGCCGAACCCGACAGCGCCCCCCTCGAAGCCGAGGTCGAAAATCCGGGAATCCTCAGCTTGTATATCCCCGGTGCCATCGTCCCCAAAGCGCGTCCCCGCGTCACCGCCAACGGCACCTTTATGCCAAAACGCTATCAAGAATGGCGCAACCGGGCGGAGGGAGAGATTATCTTACAACTGGCTCAAAAATATCCCGATTGGCATTTTCCCTTAGAAAAAGTCATCGTTGAAGTTCACCTGATTGGCAAGCACAGAACCAACGCCGACGGGGATAATATTGTGGGCAGTTGCTTAGACGCCCTCGTTGCAGCCGGAGCCATCAAAAACGATAACCTCTCCTGCATTCCCGAAATTTACTTTAAATTTGTCCCCCAAGGTTCTCAAGGCGTAGAACTCGTCCTAATTCCCCTGGAGGAAGCCTCCTAAAGCAACTTGAAATCAGCAGGAGTTAAGCTATCGGCTTGGATATTCTGGAGAACGGCTAGCAGTTCATTGCTATCCACCGCTTTAATCAGCGTTGAATTAGAAAACTCGCCCGTTCCTTGGCTAATGTCAAGCTGTTCAAACGTTAAAGGCTGCATTAACCCAATCCAATCTTCACCCAGGGTGAAATCAACAATCGTATCAAATCCTTCGTCGAGCGCGATCGCAAAAACGCTGCCCGTACGCGTTCCACCCCCCGTCAACTGATCGGGAGGCATAAACCCAGACCAATCTCCCACCGGGATAAACTCAATATAATCCAGCCGCGCCCACTCCGCTTGGTCAGCAGTCCCGCTAAACGAGAACGGCGTTCCCGTTTCTAAAAGAACCTCAGCCGCCACAGTCTGACTCGTTTTTGTCCGTTCTGTCACCCAACTATCCCACAACCATCGATCGAACGTCCAGTTGTAGGTTTGTCCGCTAATCGTCAAATCCACCGACGACTGACCATCCGTTTCATCAAAATACCCTACCCGGATTTCATAGGTTCCCGTCGGCCCTGTAAACGTCCCCGCAGCCGTCCCCGTCGTCGAACCGCCTTGGAATAAGCTAATTAACTGACCGTTAGACGCCGGTTCAGCATCTTCAATCACATAGTTAGTCAGCACCAAAGACTCCGCCTCAATCCGAATTGGACTGGGTTGTTCTCCTGGCGTCGGTTCCGGTTCAGGAGTTGGCGTCGGCGTTGGGGAAGGTTCCGGCGAAGACAAAATCGGCACTAATTCAAAATAGTTCAGATTCAGCTTGCCAGTTTCCATATAGACGCGCATCTCTTGGCGTCCTTCCGTCAACTGAATATCCGATGCAACAAGATTCGTCCAAGTCTGCCATCCAGAAGTCCCGGAATAGGTCAAAGAACCCGTGACATTCTCGCCATTAAAGGTAAAGTAAAACCGTTTATCAACCGGGTTGGTACTCCCGGAAGCTATCCGCGACACCAGATTGTACCGTCCCGTTGCAGGCACATCCACATCATAGGCCAGCCACTCACCCGCAGCCGTCCAGCCGACATTGTAGCCGTCACCTGCATCCGTCGTAATCTCAATATCCACATGGTCAAAGCGATACTGACCGCCTTGATTCACATTCGTCGTGTCATAATAACCGACACCCGGCCCCCCAGATTTATAATTTTCGGCTTCAATCCGAATGGGAGTCCCTAAAATCGGTGCAGGAGTTGGAGTTGGGGTTGGTGTCGGTGCGGGAGACGCAATATTGACCGAAAAACTGCCTAACTCGCCAGCCGCTACAAAGTTATTGCTAGTATCGCTGACCTGGTTAGCTTCCATGACAATGGTGTAAGTCCCATTGTCTTCCACCTCCCAATTACCTCCCGGAGGGGTAATGCGATAGGTTGCAACTCGCGGCGTCCCATTTTGAGAAGAATTAACGCTAACTAAACTTGCCAGTTGGCTAAACCCATCCGGCCCCATTACCCGGACATCTGAAGAGTCTAGGGTTGCGGCAGCGATCGCTACATCATCGCTATAGGTGACACTAAACGTATAAGCCTCATCTCCGACCGCAGTTACATTAGTCACGCTTAAATTAGCGGTCGGAGGCGTCGTGTCAGTGGGGATAGAAGTTTCTACTGGGATTAGCTCAAAATAGTTGAGATTCACCTTACCCGTAGTGGTGTAGAAGCGCATCTCCTGCTGACCTGCATTCAGTTGTATCCCTGGAATCACAAAATTCTGCCAAGACTCCCACCCCGAAAAGTCCGAGTAGGTCTGCGTTCCCGTCAGATTTTGGCCGTTGAAGGTAAAATAAAATTGCTTATTAATCGGGTTGGTGGAACCAGAGGCAATTCGTACTACCAGGTCATAGGTGCCAGTTTGGGAAACATTCAGGTCATAAGCCAACCATTCTCCGGGTGCAGTCCACCCCACCATGAAACCGCCGCCTTGGTCTAGCGTCGTCCCCACATCAACGGCTTCTTGAGTGCGGTAGACCCCTCCTTGGTTCCACTGGGTGGTGTCAAAGTAACCCACCCCTTGGCCGCCCGGTTTGTAGTCTTCGGCTTGGATGCGGATGCTGGCTGCGGGAGTCGGGGTTGGCGTTGGCGTTGGCGCGGGAGACGCAATATTAACTGAGAAATTCCCTAACTCGCCCGCCGCCACAAAGTTATTGCTAGTATCGCTGACTTGGTTCGCTTCCATGACAATGCTGTAAGTCCCATTGTCTGCAAACGCCCAACTCCCCCCCGGAGGGGTAATGCGATAGGTTGCAACTCGCGGCGTCCCATTTTGAGAAGAATTAACGCTGACTAAACTCGCCAGTTGGCTAAACCCATCGGGCCCAATAACTCGGACATCTGAGGAGTCTAAGGTTGCGGCTTCAATGGCCACATTATCGGCATAGGTGACGCTAAAGGTATGGGCTTCATTACCCGCCGTGGTGACGTTGGTGGCGCTGAGGTTGGCGTTGGGGGCGGTCGTGTCTGGAACTGGGGATAACCGGGGAATGAGATCGATATAGTTGAGGTTGAAGTTTCCGGTACTGGTGAGAACGCCCAGTTGTTGTACCCCGGCTTGCAGGTTAACAGATTCTAGGGTGAGATTTTGCCAAGATTGCCAGCCAGATGCGTTGGTAAAGTTCAGCGCGTTACCAATAGATTGACCGTTAACTTGGAATTGCAGGCA
>JAAHGE010000245.1 GCA_010672635.1 Desertifilum sp. SIO1I2
GACATCCTTCCGTCTCCATAGGTTAAGGATAGTCGCGTAGTTTGGATTGAAGTACGAAACCCAACATCCTAGCTATTTGGCTTATAATATACCTTGATAAACGTCCGCTACAACCGCGATAGATAGCGCCCAAAGATAAAAGGAAGGCTCGATTCCCGTTGAATTAACTAGTGCTACGTTAAGACTAAATAGCTGTAACGTAGAAAGCGTCTAACTTGAGGTGCGATCGCACTCAGATTTGCATTGACTCAATCTTTAAAATGAGCCAATTTTTTTACAAAAAATCCAATGTATTGAACCAATATGTCTGTTATGGAAAAGGCTTAAACTCTTCTCTACTTGCCCATTAAAAAGGCGGGTTGAGAACCCGCCCTAACCCTTTATCAAATCAACAAAGATTCGATTATTCGCCCGTAATAGATAGACCTTCAACCCAAATTCTGGGACAAACCCCCGCAGGCGTTAATTCCGCTTCTGGTTCTACTAAAATAATCGATTTCAGCAACTCGCGGAAATCGCCCGCAATGGTTGCAGACTCAATACTCACCTTTTCCCCTTGGTTCACCATCCAACCATCAAACGGCAGAGAAAACGAACCTTGCAGAGATTGAACGCCCGCGTGTAAAGCGTGCAACTCATCGACGAAAATCACATGATTCGCCGTTTCTAAGCTGAGATTTTCGCCCTTATCATTCGCTGCAAATACGTGATAGAAATGGGGACTAACCGTCACCTTTGCGCCTAAATTTGCGTGTCCTGTCGGTTGAGCATTCAGCCGTTTGGCAGTTCCGGCGCTATGTAAGAAACCGCTTAAAACGCCTTCCGTAATGAGAGGAACGCGGCGAGTCGGAGTCCCTTCGCCATCAAACGTAGTGACGGCCACATTATCGGGATGTAGAGCATCATCGCACACCGAGAGCAGAGGAGAGGCGATCGCACTTCCTAAAGACTCCGGCGTTGAAAGACTCTGCTTATCCAGAATGCTTTGGGCATTAAACAAATTAGAAAACGCCCCCAACAAACTTAAAAACGCATCCGGAGAAAGCACAACGAGATACTTACCCGTCTTCACCTTCTCATAATTCAAGTGGCTAATCGTCTTTTCCTGCGCCTCTTGAATGCATCCAGAGACATCCAACTGTTCCAGGGAACGATGAATCCGAAAAGCCCCCGCACTGCGCGGTTTTTTGCCATCCTCCTCGGTTTTACTGTACAAGTAAATCGAAGAATAGGTCGCCCCTTCCGAACGCGCCGCCCCCTCGCTATTGAGATAAAATCGGTCAATATCGCGCTGCGCCAACTGATTGTAAGGAACCCCCTTAATCGCAGGATGAGCATCCAACAGGGCTTTTTCTGCACCCACCAGTTTTTCGACTAACGCCGTGACAGGTGCTTGAGGCGCTTTATCATTCAGGCTTCTAGCTAACGCGGCTGTTGCTTCCGGGCTAAAATCGGGAGTATGGTCCTTCACGCCAAAATAGCTGGCTTCGCGGGCGGTTGAGAGTGCTAATTCCAACCCTTCCGCATCAATATCGGTGGTACTGGCAACCCCCATTGTATTCTTCTCGTTCCAGACGCGCACGGTAATACTCGACCGTTGAGACGCCTTCACCTGTTTGGGTTCGCCTTCATCAACTTGCACGCTAGTTTCATCGACAGCAGAACCGTAGATATCGTATTTTTGAATGCCCAATTTCTTAGCACTCTCTTGGGCAGTAGCAGTCAATTCTTGAATACTCGGCATAGTTCGTCAAGTTTACAGTGACACAAAAGAAGGAAATTAGGAGTTGGGGGAAGAAGAGGGTGGGGAGGTGGGGAGATGGGGAGATGGGGGGAAGAAGAGATAGGAAAACTTGATAATTATCAACGAGCGCACTTTCTTCCCTACTCAGCACTCCTTTCCCCTATCCTCTTCTCACTCAGCACTCAGCACTTTACACTCAGCACTTAGAGAAGCACTCAGCACTAAAATCTACCGACCCCCTACCGTAATGGAGTCTACTTTGATGTGCGGTTGACCGACAGTAACGTAGACGCTACCGCTAATGGAACCGCAGAAACCGGCAGCTAACCCTAAGTCTTGGGAAGACATAGAAATTTTATTCATAATTTCCTTAGCTTCGCCGATGAGGGTTGCACCCTTGAGAGGTTTGGTGATTTTGCCATTTTCTACTAGGTAGGCTTCATCCACGGCAAAGTTAAATTGTCCGGTAGCGCCAACGCTGCCACCGCCCATTTTCTTGCAATAAATTCCTTTATCGACAGAGGCGAATAAGTCCTCCAGGCTATATTGACCGGGTGCAATGTAAGTGTTCCGCATCCGGGAGGCAGCGGCGAAGGTGTAGCTTTGGCGACGGCCGCTTCCGGTTCTGGGATGTCCGGTACGCCACGAACCGGCTCTATCGGCGATAAAGTTCTTTAAAATGCCATTTTCAATAAGCAGCGTTTTTTGGGCTGGCATCCCTTCGTCGTCCATATCGATGGTGCCAAAGGCTTTATCCGAACGCCCTTCATCCCAGGCGGTGAGGTTTTCGTGGGCAATTTTTTCGCCTTTTTTGTCGATGAAGGGGGTGGTTTTGCGTTCAATTTGGGTGGTTTCCAGCAAGTGGCCGCAAGCTTCGTGGAAGATGACGCCGCCGAACTGGTTTGCCATGATAATCGGGTAGGTGCCAGATTCTACATAGTCGGCGTAGAGCATTTTTCCGGCAGCTTCGGCAATTTCTTCTGCCATTGATGAGTAGTTCCAGCCGCGTAGAAAGTTGGGTTCGCTGGTGCTTCCGGCGCGTTGGTTGATGGAGGAACGGTTGGCCCCATCGGCGCATAATAGGCTGCATCCGACGGACTGGGTGAGGCGGATATCGCGGGCGAAGGTTCCATCGCTGGCGGCGACGAGAATTTCTTGCCAGTCGCGGAAGTAGCTGGCGCGGCGAGATTGAATGTGGGACGCTTTGGCTTTGAGGGTTTGGTTGGCACTCAGGAGAATTTCGCCCATTTCTTGCATGGAACTGCTAGCGGTTAGCCAGTTTTCTTTGGTTTTGGTGGTGGCGTAGTCGCGCAGGGGTTCGAGAACCACTTCGGGGATGTAGGAGTTGGGGGCCGGAAGTTGCAAACCCATGATGGATAAGCCTTTTTCGAGGGCGGCTTTGAGGCCAAAGAAGCTAAGGTCGTTGGTGCTGACGTAGCAGTCGGCTTTTCCCCGGAAGACGCGCACGCCTGCGCCGGTGGTGATGCGGGGGGAAATGCTGGTGATGGCGTCTTCTTCGGCTAAACAGCTAATGTAGTTGACGCGTTCTAGGAAGAATTCGATAAAGTCAGCGCCTGCTGCACGTCCCCAACCCAAAAGGGTGGATAGAAGAGGTTCCCAACTGCTATCAAAGCGATGTTTGGTGGAGTCGTATTCTAGGTTGGAGAGTTCTTGAGATAAGGGTGCAGTAATGACCAAGTTCATAGATTGGGATTGCGATCGCAACTTGATATTTAATTTAAGGGTAGCGAATCCTGGGCGGTTCTCGCTGCTGAGTTGACCCGGCTACTCCTGGGGGATATCAGCCTTGAGGTGTCGCAATCACCGAACGCTGACTTTTTTTCAGGATAGTCTCTCCCTCTGCTTTGCTATCGGTTTGAAAGGGAAAATTTCAGGATGTAAAACCATGTAAACTTTGTTAAAATCGCTAGATTCTACCGAAGCAAAGTGATAGGGTTTATTTAGGCACAGGAAAGGACTAGAAGCAGTCAATCCTTCGATCCTTCTCCCCTCTATTTTGGAATCGTAGCTTGTGCCTCCGGCTCGAATTCCACGCAACGCCTAAAACGCCTGAGCCAGCTTCAAAATAAGGCGAATAGAGCTAACCAAACGGTCGTTAAGTTCTTAAGTAATGTCTGAATTGGGTTTGGTTAGGAGTAGAGAAAGTCAAGTTAGACTCAGCGCTGGGATAAGCGCGAACAGGATGTTGCGATACTGTTCACCTTAGTTAATGTTTCCAGTTCACCTTACGTTTCATTCTCGTTAACTGTTGTTAAATTCAATCCAGTCACTTTACAAGAAAGCCTAGCAGCACTTCTGCTAGGCCTTGCTATTTTGAGCCAAAATTTGCTGAAGTGCGGGATAATCAATTTTGGCATTATGTCGCTTATCGACAGGGATTTTGGACAAAATCTGAATTTCGCTTAACTTTGCCCAGTCTAAAGCGCGGTGTAAGATAGCTAAGTCTGGAAGAGGAGATTGAAGTTCCAGACACAGGAGACGCTTTCCTTGATGCGAGATAACGGCGGCGTGACGAACCTGGGGAAACTGCCGCGCGATCGCCTCTACCGCAAACGGGTATAAAATACCCTCATCATCCACAATACAAGCACTGCAACGCCCTAATAGCCACAATTGTCCCTCCGTATCTAAATATCCTAAATCTCCGGTACGGTGCCAGCGCTGCTTGCCAACATCAAACTTAGTTTCGCTGTCTCCCTTCCCGTGTAAATAGCCAGAAAGGACGTGAGAACCGCTAACCACAATTTCCCCCACCTCCCCCGATGGCAGGCAATCTCGATCGAACGCCTCTGGGGTATAATAACTTAACGGCGTTCCCCATTGGTTGCGGAGAATTTTTAACGCAATTTCTGGAATGGGTTTACCCACACATAATCCCAAATTGGCGTTATCTGGAAGCGTGCGAGGCGATACCCTTTCCGCAATAGGTTCGGCTTCGGTAGAACCATAAACGGCGATAACTTCGGCTTGAGGCGCAATGGCTTGTAAGCGACGAATAAGAGAAGCAAACACTGGCGCGCCGCCGCTAAAAATTTGGCGAAAACTGGGTAAAATCAGACCATCCTGCTGACACGCTTCAGCCAGACGTTCCCAAAATGCCGGAGAAGCTACCCCACTTTGCGGTTGATAGGTTTGAATTTGCGAGATAACCTTGGCTGCGTTGATGCTTCCCGGCTGGCGCAAATTGACATTGGGGATTAAACTGGTGACGCCAGAAGCAAGATTAGCCAAGACAAAAATGGGTAAAGTGGTTAAATCGACTTTACCGGGTTGTAGTTGCAAATGGTTTTCTAAAACCTGATGTTGCGTCAACAAAAAGCAGTGGGTTCGCATGGCGGCTTTGGGGTAGCCGGTACTCCCGCTGGTAAAGGTGAGTAAGGCTGGCGTCTCGAAGGTTGCGGGATAGATATCGCAGGTAGCGGGAGTTGGGCGAAACAGGGAACAGAAGGGCGAAACGCAGAATTTGAGCGGAATTTGACGAATAGCTGGGGAAATGAGGCGCAAAAAGTGGGCTTTGGGGGTTGCAATTAAGGCTTTGGCCCGATAAAGTTGGCAACATCGCTCAATGTGAGTTTTGCCAGCACTCGGATCGAGAAAAAGCGCGATCGCCCCCAGCCGAAATAAAGCAATTAAAATCATATAGAGTTCGGCTGACATTGGCTGAAAGACTAAAACAGCATCTCCGGCTTGAATTCCTGCTGCTGATAAGTTGGAGGCAGTTTGGATGGCGGCTTGGTTTAGGCGAGAAAAAGGGGTTTGGCGAGAGTGGCGATCGATAATGGCGATCGCATCCGGGTATAATTGGGCCTGATGCTGGAGAATTGCCGCAATATTATTCATAAGGGTTTAGCAAAGAGGCTATAGCGCCGCATGGTTTGCGCGTAACGGGCGCTAAGATTGCGAGAAGGGTTGGCTGCGTGCATTAAGGCGTGAATTGCGCGACGATAACCTAAAGATGCCGCCTGGGTTTGACAGTCTGCAACTAATACATTCCCCAAGCCTGCGTACTGCCGATGGGGTAAAATAGCCACAGTTTTGATAATCAGGGTATCTTTGGCAGTTTGCAGATAGTCGGGGATAGCAAATAGAAAGCCAACGGTTTGCTGCTGGCATTCGGCAATGAAAATAAACTCCGGTTTGAGATAGGGTAGAATCGGCTGATATTGAGCGATAAACTCAGCTTGGGAAATGGGAGAGTACAGAAAGTTAGAGCGAAAGCTGATACAACACAGATGATAGAGGTTGGCTAACTCGGCTTCCCAGCTATCGAGGTTGAAGGGACGAATTTGTACGCCTTGATGCTGCAACCGCTGCCGCACTCGGTTTAATCTGGGGTCAATGTGGGTTAAGTCGGTTGCGAGTGCGGAATAATATTCGGCGAAGGGAGAAAAGCCAAAGCTGAGGATATCGGCTACCCATTCATCGGGGTTATCGGGTTCGAGGAAAAAAGGGGGTTCGCTTCCCCGATAGGTAATAAAGCGATAGGAATTCCAGGTATTACCGTTGATGGGCGCGATCGCCATTGTACACCCTTGGCTGGCCAGTTTCTGACAGGCTTGGTGCAGCAAGGCATGACTGGCTTCCCGACTATTTGCGCCATACTCTCCGATATAGCCCAGTTTCTCGTTGAGATACGGGGGGGTATTTCGCCACCACAGAGAACATTGCGCCAAAAGCTGGTTATTCTGAGTAATTTCGCAATGGCCGTCAGGGGAAAGAGAACTCATCTAAGCTAACCAGTAGAAGGGAATTAGACTCAAAAGGGAACCCAAGGTGACAATTCCGGCACGGCTCATCCACAAAGGGATATCGTTGGGGTTTGGGTGTAAGATGGATTGAACCCATAAAAATGCGATCGCCATCAACGCAATTGCCGGAAGTGCGATCGCACTTTGGGTTAACGCTAGCGTAGAAAAGCCTTGGATGGCGAGGAAGGGAAGATAAATCAACACCCAGCCCTTTAAAATAGCCAGACTGATACATTGACGCTGAGGCGAGTCAGCACAATTTTTAGGAACCGCAATATCAATAATAGTCAGATGCGCCGCAAATGCCAGAGTATAAGGGTAAAAAAAGCTATCGGCGTGGAAGGTTTGCGACAACAATAGCCAGAGAACCCCGGTAAACGCAACGCTAATCACTGCATAAATTGTATGACAGCGTTCGTGGTAGTAGTTTTTCCAGGGATACCACAGCGTATAACCCATCAGCAGAATTAAGGGAAAAAGTAACCACTGCCAACCCCCTAGGGTCCAACTTAAATATCCCACAAAAGCGGCCCCCAAGGTGGTACTATCATTGAGGGTGGTCTGTTTGCGCCAAGATAGGGTAAAGACGACTAAAATTAGGGTAGCAGCAAGCTGCACGATTAGAGATGTGACATCCATCTCCAAGAAAGATTTCAGCAGCATATACCC
>JAAHGE010000246.1 GCA_010672635.1 Desertifilum sp. SIO1I2
GTGCCCCCCGCAGTTGCAGGCGGCTGGTGACAAATAAACCCGTCAGTACAGGTAAAATAGCGGCAATTTCGGCGTATTCTTCGAGAAAATGCCCTAGGCGGGGTGCAATCTCTAGGGATTCTGTTGCATCCCAATGGGGAGCAGTGGACTGATTGTCTGAGTTAGATGCAAAACTGGTCATGGTGCTTCACCTGGTGAAATTGGACCGCAACGCCTCTTGTGGTGGTGCCGCCCTCCAAATCCTCGCTTTCCTCCGGTTGCCGGGTTTTCTCGTTCCGCACAACGCTGAAAGGCGGGTAGGTGTCGGGTTTGGGAGGCGCGTTGCAAGTTTAAAAAGACGCGCTGCACGTCGGGATAGTCGCGGGTTAAATGAAGCAAGCGCTGGTAGAGGGCGGCGTTTTCAATTTCAGCCTGAACACCTGCTTGACAAGCTTCTCGGACGGTTGCAGGCGCTTGAACTCGCTGTTCCCAATGGTCTTCGGGTATGGGCAGGTTATATTTTTGAAACAGCAGCGCCAGAGCCTGAATATGCCGCTCCTCCGATTCTACGATATTCACAAACGGGCGAATGGCTCCAAATTTAGCCAAAATCAGACGATAGGTTGCCCGCGCTTTATATTCATCTTCTAAGGCTTCAAGCAGAGCCTGTTGCAAGGATTCCAGCATACGCTACACCGGGGTAGAGGTGAGGGCAGTGGTTTCTTGGGCAGCGTTGGCGGCTAATGTGGCGATTTCGCGATCGATGAAGAAGAGTCCCTGTCCATCTGTGCCAATGAGCTTAATTTTGTCGAGAATACTCTTAAACAAAAATTCCTCTTGATGCTGTTCTGCAACATACCACTGGAGAAATTGCAGGGTGGAATAGTCGGGTTCGGTGTTGGCTAAGTGAACGAGATCGTTAATTTTAGTCGTAATAAATTGTTCGTGGGCATAGATTTTTTCAAACATCTCGGTGAGGGAGGTAAAATCCCAAGGCGGTGCTTCCATGCCATTCAATCGAACTAAAGCGCCTGTTTCTTGCAAATAGCCGATCAAGCGGCGCATGTGCATCATTTCTTCATCGGCGTGTTGGCTCAAAAAGGTGGCGCAACCATCTAAGGCTTTGTAGGCACACCAAGAACTCATTTGCAAATAAAGATGGGAAGAAAACATTTCTAGGTTGATTTGTTCGTTCAACCGAGCAATCATTGCAGCAGATAGCACAATCGTCTCTCCTAAATTCAAAATCAATCGATCCACTCGTAAAGTTCTAAATGTTCTGGGGCGCAGCTACAGCAGCTACCGCATTGTTTTTGGGCGAGTTTACGCACCCGTCCTTTGCGAATGAGGAGGTTGAGCATTTCCCGCAACGCATCAGCATCGGTTTGGAAGTGATGGGCTAAGTCTTCTAGGGAAGTTTGAGTATGGTTGCGGAGATAGTTTTGGAGTTGTTGCAGAATCATGGGTTTGTTCTGTCGAGTCCAAACGGGTTTAGCGCTTACTTGCGGCTGGCTTGTAGGGTGCGGTTGGCGCGTAGAAATTTGGATAACCACCCAATAGAGCGATCGCTATAGCTCTTCAGTCCGAGTAAAGTAACGCTCATCACCAGTAATAAACCCACTAACCAGGCGATCGCGCTTGTAGGATGTTGGTTTAATGTCATGAACTGGTAGTAGAAAACGGCAACCCAATAGGCAATTCCCGTTGTCCAGCAGGCTACAAAAATCGTCCAGCCTAGATTGGTTTCTCGATAAATCGCGGCGGTGGCTGAGACGCAGGGGAAGTAGAGTAACACAAATAACAAAAAGGCGATCGCGGCGGTTGAACTGCCGAACCGGGCGGACATTTGCCCAAAGGTTGTGTAATGCACCTGTTGTTCTTCGGCGGCGGCTTCCAGATCGTCGGTACTGCCCAAAATTCCCAATCCAATCGGATCTAGCACTTGATTGGTTAAATCTGCCAGGTTGGCGGGAATGCTAGCAAAGGCTTCGCCAATACCGCCCCAAAGGTCAAACTCTTCTGGCGGTTCGCTGCTGGCGGCTTCCTGCTGTCCGAGTTGGGAGTAGAGCGAATCCATTGCCCCCACCATCACCTCTTTAGCAAAGACGCCTGTAAATAATCCTACCGTTGCCGGCCAATTTTCCTGTTGGATGCCCATCGGCGCGAAAACGGGCGTCACGGTGCGACCAATGGCGCTGAGAATAGAATCTTGGCTATTCTGTTTGCCGAATGTTCCGTCAACGCCCACGGAGTTAATTAACCCCAAAATTACTACCATAATCACGATCATTTTGCCCGCCCTGGTAATAAACGCCTTGAGCCGATCCCAAGCGCGGAGCAAGACGCCTTTAAAGGTGGGGATATGGTAAGGAGGTAACTCCATGACAAACGGCGCAGCATCTCCCCGGAAGAGGGTTTGCTTCATCACTAATCCAGTAAAAATGGCGGCGAGAATGCCGAGGATATACAGGATGAAGACAATATTTTGTCCGTTGGTGGGGAAAAACGCAGCGCAGAATAGGGCATAGACGGGCAGACGCGCCCCGCAAGACATGAAAGGATTCATCAGGATAGTCATCAGGCGATCGCGCCGATTTTCTAAGGTGCGAGTCGCCATAATTCCGGGAATATTGCAGCCAAAGCCCACCATCATCGGGACGAAGGATTTGCCCGGAAGCCCGACAAAGCGCATCAGCCGATCCATCACAAAGGCTGCCCGCGCCAGATAGCCAGAATCTTCAAGAATGGCGAGGAAGATAAACAGCAAGCCAATTTGAGGAATAAAGGTGGCTGTGGTTTGAATCCCACCGCCAACGCCATCAGCCAGCAAGCCAATTAACCAGCCAGGGCTATTGATTTGCTCCAACAGGTGAGCCGTTCCACCCACAAAGATTGTGCCAATGCCAATATCAAAGAAGTCGATAAACGCGCCGCCGAGGTTAATGGAGACGAGAAACATTAGATACATCACCACCAAGAAGATGGGAATGCCTAACCAGCGGTTGAGGGTGAAGGCGTCGAGGCGATCGGAAACGCTTTGCTTGACGCGATGGGTATGTTCTACGGTGTCTTGAATTAAATGGCGAATCCAGGTATAGCGACTGTCGGCAATTAAAAGGTCGGTATCTTCTCCGAGGGTACGATGAATGCGATGGCGATGTTCGATAATGCGTCGCAGGGTGTCTTGTCCGAGATCGCTGAGGTGGCGATCGTCGTATTGCAACAAGTTTAGGGCAAACCAGCGCAGGTTCGCGGGGGGAGTGACGGCTGTGGCTTCTAAAATTGAAGTTAAATTGGCGATCGCTTCTTCAATAACGGGCGGATAGGCGACATAGGTGGTGGGGACTTGGGGATGGGCAAGGGCTTGATGAATGGCGGCTTGTAATTCTGGCACGCCTTTGCCGCTATGGGCGCTTAGGGGAATAGCGATCGCGCCTAAGCGTTCCGAAAGCGGTTGCGGATCGATGCGAATTCCCCGCTTGCTGGCTAAGTCGATCATGTTGAGGGCAATTAGGGTGGGGATGCCCATTTCTAGAATTTGCGTGGTGAGGTAGAAATTCCGCTCTAGGTTGGCGGCATCCACGATGTTGATAATCAGATCGGCTTCGCCAGATAGCAAATAGTCCCGCGCTACGAGTTCGTCTAAGCCGGTGGTGTTGTCTCCTGCATCTACGGAGTAAACCCCAGGTAAATCAACAACGGTTATTTGCTGCCCCTGGAAGCGGTAGCTGCCTTCTTTGCGTTCCACGGTAACGCCGGGCCAGTTGCCAACGTGCTGGTTAGCTCCGGTTAAGGCGTTGAAGAGGGTGGTTTTACCGCAATTGGGGTTGCCGACGAGGGCGATGGTGGGGGGGTTCATGAGTCACCTCCTACAACGGTTTCGACGATCAGGGCGTCGGCTTCGTGTTTCCGCAAACTCAGCTTATAGCCGCGCACTTCAATTTCTGTGGGGTCTCCGAGTGGGGCGTGGCGCTTGACGTGCAGTTCGGTTCCGGGGGTGAGTCCCATTGCCAGTAATTTGCGCTTGTAGTCGCGGGCGGTGGGTTCGTAGCCGATGACTCTGAGGTAGGCACCAATGGCGGCTTCTCGGAGTTTGAGGGTGGAAGTGGGCGATGGCATATCCATATGGCTCCTGGCGGGTGGAACGAGGGCATCGACAACGAGAATCTGTTGAGCCATTTCTGCACCCACTCCTAAGCGTTGGGAGCCGCTGGAGTTGTGCAGGGCGACGATCGCCGATCCGGTGCCCGTGCGACTGATGATTTGCAAGATGACGCCCGGTATAAATCCCATTCCTAGGAGTCGGTGATTGGACTCGCCGCAGTTGAGGGAAAGGATGCGGACGCGATCGCCAACTTGCCGAGCGGATAGGGGGAGAATTTGAGGACAGGCGCTCTCCGGCGGGCTGGTGGCGTCTAGATGATTCTGCCAGCCCCGATGCCGGAGCCTTTTTAACGAGCGATTAACCCAATTACGTCCACTAGGCATGGGAGACCTCTACACCCGCGTTATCTTTACTAAGAAATCTTCTCAAATATTCTCCTGACAATCGGGTTCCTTTAAAATACTTAACAACTATCAAGCGATTAAGTTATTATAAATAACCTTACACTTCAAGTTGCTGAAATGCTAGAGTGTTTCCTGAATCTGAAGAGATCGGAAAAAAGCGAACAATGGGGAATTTGGCAACCTTATCCCCATCGGTTGCAATCTGGGGAGTGAATGGGGATTAAAGGAACTCAAAAGTTCAGTGGCGGATTTAATGAGAATTATTATTAATGATCTCATCAAAATCAAAATCTGCCCTACTCTTTATCAATCCTTAAGGAATGGGTGAGTTCAATCCGTAGGTTTTCAGAGGGGCGGGCGTATAATTAAGCCAGGATGTACGATTGTTTTAATGAGGTGCAAATATGCAACAGATGCATCCAGGAAATCTAAGTTTGAGAGCGCGAGTTGCAGAACTTGCAGCCGACCCAAACGCTAGGACGATCGCCGTTGGGGTTGTGACTGTGGCGATCGCGCCTTTGCTGTTACCTTTGGTCAAACCCGCGTTGAAAGCAACGATTAAAACGGGGGTGATGTTGATGGAGAAAACCAAGGGAGCGATCGCCGAAACCGGAGAAGCGATCGCCGATATTGCGGCTGAAGCGAGAGCCGAAGCCCTAGCTGAAGCCCAGCAAAAAGCCGCATTCCCCGCCGTCCTCCCGATCTCAAAATCCCCCTCCACCGAAGGCTAAGGCCGACGCCCCCAAGGTCGCAGAGTCAAACCCCCTGCGACTCTCCCTCGCGTTCAACCAATGCCCAGAATTTGCCGCAACAGGGCGAGTTCCTTAGAAGCCGGTTGAAAACGACCCCGTTCCACATCGCGCACCCAACTCTGGCTTTTGCCAATTTGATGGGCGAGCGCCCGTTGACTGAGCTGGAGCTGTTTGCGTGCCTCTGCAATTTGTGGGCCGGAAAGCGTGAATTGAGAGGAGAGTAATAACTGAGTGCGGCTTTTGCGACGGCGCGTTTGTTTGGCTTTAGCCGAGGTTGGTTTTTGCCAATCGTCCGGTAACTCAAAACGCAGCAAACGAGCATTCATCAGGCGGTTCCATTTGCCTTTAGGAGCCGCATCGGTGATCCGAGAATTGCGATCGCCATCATTAATCCAAAATTCTAGCGCCGCTTCTGGATCGTCTGGTAAATCGGCAAGTTTAGCCCACAGGGGTTGAATTTCCACTGGGTAAGTTACCGGATCGAAAATGGGTTGAATGCCGTAGTGGTTTAACACCTCTAAATCGCTTTCAAAGGCCCGCAGCAACCGCTTTCTCCCTTCAAGTTGAGTGGAAACCTGCATCAACTTTGTTTCCCCGTAAGCCACTCGCATCAGGGTGGGAACGGTAATGCGTTGCTCTTGTCCCATTTTGGTTTTAAACAATAACCACAACAGGATGCGGGCAGCTCCTTCGTGTTGCTGCCAAATGCTCATAATGTTAGCGAGCAGCGTTTTAGGTAGCGTTCCATATTGATAAAAAGCCGTCTGCTGTTTGGAGCCTTTGCGATTTAAGAAGTAATAAGCCCATAACCCAGCTTTGAGTTTAAAGGTTAAACCCGTCAGATGCTTGCATCCGAGTTCATCTTCTTGAAAGTAGTGTTCGATGTCGAGCAAATACCAGAGGCGGCTGGCGTCTAGGGAAAATCCCTTCATTTTCCCCTGCGGCTGCCACTGGAGAGTGACGGCAATTTTGCACGGCTGTTGAGCGAGTTCTTTAATTAAGCTTAATTTGGCGGTTTTGCTGAGGTCTTTGCGTTTGTCTAGACCGAGGTAAGTTTCAATTTGGCGATCGCTAATGGTAAACTCCTGTTGCCACGGCTGTTCGAGCGCAGTGGCATGGGCTGCATAAATCAAATGCAGGCAAGCCGCCCGAATATCAAACCCTTCCAGCGCTGTCAACGCCTCCGCCGCATCCAACGCCACGCAAGGCTGAGGGTCGAACGCATCCGTCACCTGGAACGTCATTAAACTCTGACCTTGGTTAACCTGGCGTTGATAGTAAAGTTTCCCCTCGCTATCAGTGCGCCACGGAAGCGAGTTGCGTTGGGCCAAAATGTTGCATAATTCCCAAATGGCGATCGCCGAAGCAAAAGAATTCGTCTTACCATTAGCAAACAAGTCAGGCTGCGTTGGCGTTCTGGGCGTTGTCTTGCATCTCCCTTTTTTCGCCTGAAGCGGAATTGGAGAGTCTACAGGACAAACCAGCTTGCACTGCGGCTCCGGATAATACCCCTCGCAATTGTTACAAAGCGTTGGGTCGATCCAAAACTCCTGACCCTCAATCTGAGAAATCGCCCCCGTAGGGCAAAGCGGAATACAAGTATCGCACTGAGTACACCGATTGGTAATAGCGTAAGGCATAGTATGGCTTTCTCAATCTTAAAAAATTGACCCAGAACATATCTGCACTTGCTTGAAAGTTGTGTGTCTCAATCATAGTCGTAGCGAATAACGCAACTTATTTTTGTTCGGGTTGAGCGGATATATATTTTCTTAACTTTCTCAAACACAATTTTGTTTGCAGCGAACTTTCTCAACAAAAAATCAAGCGCCCGGTCAAACCGAGAGCTTGAAAGCGATAACCTTGTTCTATGGGAGTTCGCGTTTTTAGTTTA
>JAAHGE010000247.1 GCA_010672635.1 Desertifilum sp. SIO1I2
TGAAACAACTGGTAGAACTGGGTAGCGATGCCGAGTGGAATGGCTCGTGCTATACTCCCTCAGCCATTGTTGAAGGACTTTCAGTAACCGGGAGAAACGATAACTGATGGACGAGCATTCTTAGGGGAGATTTGTGGGTATTCTTCTATTATTCTTCCAACCTTAGCTCGGTTTTGGCGGGTCTTTGTTGGCGATTCTCGCGCCGAAACGCATTTGAGTTGTATGGGAAGCTATCTTGTCGTGCCCTAACGACCTATGACAATTATTAATAAATGGTTGTTACCGAGGGGGCGAATTGCGATCGCAGAAGCCTGCGCCATCGGGTTTGTCTCTGGATTAAGTGCCGTCTTCCTCAAAGAGGGCGTTAACACCGCTGGGGGCTGGCGCATCCAACTGGCCCAACAACTCCCCCCCTTACTCGCCCTCCCCTTAGTTGGGATTGTCTTTGGCTTCATTGCAGGCTTCCTCGTCGAACGCTTTGCTCCAGAAACCACCGGGGGAGGCATTCCTCAAGTTAAATCTGCCCTAGCAGGCGTTCCCGTCGCTCTCAACTGGCGCGTCGCCTTGGTCAAACTGGGCAGTTGTATCCTCTCGCTGTCCTCCGGGATGACGCTAGGTCGTCAAGGCCCTACCGTTCATATTGGAGCCGCCTTAGCCTCCGAGCTATCCCGGATCGTCCCCACCTCCCCCAGCCATCGCCGCCAACTGATTGCGGCCGGAGCCGCCGCCGGACTGGCTGCTGGATTTAACGCCCCGATCGCGGGCGTTTTATTTGTGGTTGAGGAGTTGCTGCACGACTTTTCGGAGCTAACCCTAGGAACAGCGATCCTCGCCTCATTTATTGGAGCCGTTGTTTCTCGATTGCTGGGCGGACAAAGCTTAAATGTCAATTTAGACCTCGCCACCTACACCACCAGCTTCAGCGCTCCAGAAATCCCGTTTTATATCCTGTTGGGATTGCTGGCTGGCGTGTTTGGCACCTTGTTTAATCAAGGGATTCTCACTGCCTTAGCCGTGAATCGCCGCTGGAGGGTGCGAATGCCCGTGCGCGTGGCGATCGCTGGCGCAATTTCAGGCATCGCGATCGCCCTATTGCCCGCCAGTTTCCAAAACCATACGGGCTTGCGCGAATTTCTCCTGACGGGAGACGCCACTGCAATTGGCGCTACAGTCGCGTTTATTTCCCATTTCTTGCTCACCTGCATTGCCTACGGTTCTGGGGCACCCGGTGGATTATTCGCTCCCGCCCTGCTGTTGGGAGCCTCCCTCGGCTATTTAATTGGCTTGCTAGAAATGCATACCTTAGGTAACGCCGCAGCCACCACCTACGCATTAGCCGGAATGGGTGCCTTTTTTAGCGCGGTGGCCAAAGTCCCGATTACGGGTATTGTGATTATCTTTGAGATGACCACCGATTTTAACCTGGTTTTGCCGTTAATGATTGGCTCAGTTACGGCTTACCTGATTGCCGATGCTCTGAGCAAAACCGGAGTGTACAATCGCCTTTTGGAGTGGAATGGCGTTTCGCTCTCCAAAGAGCCATCGTCCAATAACTTTTTAAGACAACTGACGGCGGCGGATGTGATGCAACGGCGGGTAGAAACGCTTTCCAGCCAGCTTCCCCTGGCTGAAGTGGCTCAGGCCTTTTCGCGATCGCACCATCGCGGTTTTCCGGTAGTGAATGAAGGCGTGTTGGTGGGTATTGTCACCCAAACCGACCTAGCGAAGATGGAAAGTCGCGCCCTACCGGGGGAAACGCCCCTTTCGGAAATTATGACCCCCGATCCAGTGACAGTGCGCCTTTCTGATAGTTTGAGCGAGGTCTTATATCGCCTCGACCGCTACAAACTCAGCCGCCTCCCGGTGACAGAAGGCCGGAAGTTAGTCGGGATTATTACCCGGAGCGATATTATCCGCGTTGAGAGCGATCGCCTCAACTTCAAAACGCCTCAAGGGCCCAAAGCCGAACCGTCCTATGTGGTGTATCAAACGCGCTCCCCGGCAACTGGGCGCGGCCGCTTGTTGGTGCCCATCGCCAACCCGCAGACCGCGCATTTACTGGTTCGTACGGCTGCCGCGATCGCCCGCGAGAAACACTACGAACTGGAATGCCTAAGCGCGATCGTTGTTTCTAAAAGCGATGCTCCCGATCGAACGCCTGTAGACATCACCAAAACCCTCGAACTATTGCAAGAGGTAAGCGAGGTCGCTTCTGGGGTGGAAATTCCCATTCACACCCAAATTCGCACCACTCACGATATTGCTCAAGCGATTCTCGAAACCATTCAAGAGCGAAATATTGACTTAATTTTAATGGGGTGGAAAGGACAAACCTCAACGCCCGGTCGCATTTTTGGCAGCGTGGTCGATACTTTAATTCGCCAAGCCCCCTGCGATGTGTTGCTAGTCAAATGGGGCAACCCTCAAGCTCAGAACGGTGCAAGTCTCAAGGGTCAATCGGTCGATTTCCGAAGGGATTGCTATGCTGTAGATGAAAAAGCGAACAACGGTCGAGGTTTTTCCCGCCAACCCCTAGCTTATTCCCCAATCAGTACTGATTTATCGTATTGTCCCTTACCTTTATTTAATCGCTATTTGATTCCAATGGCAGGAGGCCCCAATTGTGCGGCGGCCGTGCGCTTAATTCCGGCGCTAGTTCGCCTCAGCCAAGCGCCAGAAATTCAATTGTGCCAAATCTTTGAACCGGGCAAACAGGCGATTGATACTCAGGTGATGCAGTCGGCTACAGATTTTCTCAACTCGCTCTTGAAGTGTCCGATCAACTCCATTGCTTTGCGATCGCCCTCGGTGACAGAGGCAGTGATTCAATTGACCAAACAAGAACAATGCGATGTTGTGATTGTCGGGGCGAGTCGGGAAGGGCTATTGAAACAAGCTTGGGCGGGTAATATTCCCGAAGCGATCGCCCTTCAGTGCGATTGTACCGTCATTCTATTTCGTCAAGCGGTTCCTCCGGAGGAGGTGTGAACCTTCACCCTGTGAAAAATGCCATATTGGTCTTGAAGCACTGATGGACAAACTGCCGCACAGTAAATCCTTAGAAACTCGATCGCTAAAGAAAAAATACTAACACCGCACCCATTGCAGTCAACCGCAGACCTTTCCCTAGGGGACATCTAATCAATCTGACCCAGAATCAGCGATTGCCATTTATTCGCTCTTGTTGCGTGCAGCTATGCCAAAGGACAAAAAACGCTCGTTAAGTTCTCCCCAAAATCATCAGTCACCCCACCTCCATCGCCATGCAACTAGACAGCATCACCCAGCGCTACTGTCCCGGTTAGCTCAATGGCAATCTTTGCTTTCCGAGACCTTTCACTCCGATCTGCGGGCGATCGCGATCGCGGCGTTGAGTTCCACTATCCTGCTTTTAGGCATACGACATTTGGGATGGCTGCAACCGCTAGAACTATCAGCCTACGACCAGATTATCCGAATGCGATCTCCAGACCCCCCCGATCCGCGCATTCTGATTGTCACCATCACCGAACAAGACATTCAAGTCTACAACCGCTGGCCCCTCTCGGACGGACATATTGCCCAACTTCTCCAAAAACTCCAAGCCATGCGACCCCGCGTCATTGGCTTAGACCTCTATCGAGATGTCCGCTACGAACCGGGCCATGAAGAACTCCGCACGGCCCTACAAGCCGAGAACGTCATTGCGATTACGAAACTTCCCGACCCAGAAACCATCGGCGTTCCAGCGCCACCTGGAGTCCCTCCAGACCGGGTAGGGTTTAATGACTTGCTGCTCGATCCCGATGGGATTACGCGCCGGAGTTTGCTCTATGGCACGCTGAAGGGAAAACCCATTCTTTCTTTCTCGCTACTGGCTGCAACTTCCTACCTCAAGCACGAAGGTATTACCCTTTCCACCACGCCAGATTATCAAATTCAACTGGGCGAAACTATTTTTCACCGCTTAGAAAGCAAGTCTGGCGGCTATCAAACCCTTGACGCTCAAGGGTATCAAACCCTCATTCACTATCGTTCCGGTCAAGCGGTTGCCCGTCAAGTTAGCCTCACCCAAGTCCTTTACGGTCGGATGCAAACCCAATGGGTACAAGATCAAGTGGTTTTAATTGGCACCACTGCTCCTAGCGGTAAAGATTTATTCAATACCCCCTATAGCTTTGCTGCCAAAGACAACCCCAAAATGCCGGGAGTCATCGTTCATGCTCAAATTCTCAGCCAAATTCTCAGTGCGGCACTCGATGGCAGACCCCTGTATGGTTGGTGGGATGAGAAGATAGATATCGCTTGGATTCTGTTGTGGTCGGGTGTGGGAACGGCGATTGGTTGGGGTTCTCGGCACCCGCTTGGACAAGCGATCGGCATTTTGACAGCTTTGGGCGTCATTATTCTAACGGGCGTCGGTTTGGGAATGGGTAGTTTTCCCGGAGTTAACCAACCCTTATGGATACCCATTGGCGCGCCGATTTTAGCGGTGAGTTTAACCAGTTCAACAGTTCTGGTGGCGCGAGGCTACGCCGCCAGTCGGCAACAGAAGGTTGTGATGAAACTGCTTGGGCAAAATACCTCGCCAGAAGTTGCTCAAGCTTTGTGGAAAAGCCGCGACCATTTGATTAAGTCGGGTACGCTGCCAGGACAAAAGCTGACGGCGACGATGTTATTTGCGGATATTAAGGATTTCAGTACGATTTCCGAGCAAATGCCCCCCGAAAAGCTCTTAATTTGGTTAAATGAGTTACTCAGCATGATGACGACTGAAGTCATGCAACATCACGGCATTGTCAATAAATTTACCGGCGATGGGATTATGGCAGTGTTTGGCGTTCCCTTTGCTCGAACGACGGAAGCTGAAATTGCCAGGGATGCTCAACGGGCGGTTGCCTGTGCCTTAACGATTGGCGAAGCGTTGCAACAGTTGAATGAGACGTGGCAAAAGCATCATTTACCGCTGGTGAATTTGCGAGTGGGCATTTTTACAGGTCCGATTGTGGCGGGAAGTTTGGGCGGAAAAGATCGTTTGGAGTATGGTGTTATTGGGGATAGTGTGAATACGGCTTCGCGTCTAGAAAGTTGCGAGAAACACCGCCAGCCGAGTAGTTGTCGAATTCTAATTGCTCAAGAGACGCTCAACTATCTCAATCATCAATTTGTGGTGGAGGCTTGGGGTAGCTTTGCTCTCAAAGGCAAACAACAAATGGTAGAAGTCTACCGGGTCATTGGTTTATCTGAGGTGACAACCCTCAACCCTTCGGCCCTCAGCGAAGAGATTAAGATTGGTGGAGATCCGGAACAACCCACCAATTCCCTGAGTCTAAGTTAGGGGGACATTGTAAAAGCCATTACACGGATTTTACATCGTCTTTAATTTGCAAAAAGAGATGTCACAATGGAGCCAAAACTCAAGTCAGATTGCCATTATTCAAAAGAATGTTGCTTGCAAAGGATTAATTAATATGCGTTATTTCGCGTCGCGATCGATAGTCTTCCGAGTGGGTTTAGCTTCCTGCCTGAGTGCTGTTTTAGGGTGGTCGCTGCCGGCGATCGCTCTTGAGCAATTAAACTTACCGGATAACCTCGGTTTGCCCGGTCGTCGGGAAGGAGGAGGCACCCGCAGCCCTTGTTTGACTCAAGATAGCCCTCACATTCAAGCGATTGTCCCGAAGTCCTTAGTGGGCAAAACAGCCTCTGCTAACCCCACATTTTATGTTTATGTTCCCCCCAATACGGCTCAAGGTGCTGAATTTGGGATTGAAGACGCCAACGGCAAAGCACTTTACTCCCAAACCATCCAGCAATCGATTACCTCTGGCATTATCAGTTTTAATTTACCGCCAGAACCAATGGCTCAGTTGCAACCCGGACAAGACTATTATTGGTATTTTCAATTAATTTGCGATGCCAGTATTAATCAAGGGATTGGCAGTCGGGATGATTTTGCCGAAGGTTGGATTCATCGCGTTGAACTCGATGAATCTTTCGAGCGCACTCTGGCACAAACTTCGCCGCGCGATCGCATTAACCTCTATGCTAAGGAGGGACTCTGGTACGAACTGCTCGACACCTTAGCTCAATTGCGACGCGATGCCACAACCAACACCCCCCAAGCTGAAGCTGAGTGGGCCAGCATTTTGCGTCACGAACAGGTGCAACTCAATGAGTTGGTACAACAACCCCTGGTGGCCTGTTGTACGCCCAATGCCGAACGCCCTGCAACTTCCCGACGCTAGGTTTTCTGAGCGAAGGTAGGGACGTTCCGGCGAACGTTTCTACTTTCAATAAATGGTCATCAGAGCGATCGCTAGATTCCGATCCGGAATTGCTTTTCAAGGAGAAAGCACCTGATATGCCTCAACACCCCTACAAAACCTCCATCAAAGTGGGTGGTTTAACTGTGCTTTGCTTATTCTTGCTTGCAAATTATCCCCTGCAAGCGTTGGCTGGCTTAGAAAATATTCCAGATGTGGGGTTGCCAGGACGCCGAGTGGGGGGAGGAACGCGCGATGGTTGCTATAGTAGCCCGAAAGTGCTGCAAGCGCTGACGCCTCCTTCCCACCTGGGTAGAACAATCAAATCGAATCCCACATTTTTTGTTTATCTTCCTCCCCATAATGCCGAGAGTGCGGAGTTTGTCTTAGAGGATACATCCGGTCAGGAAGTTTATAAAACGCAAGTTCCCATCACTGGCACTACGGGAATTGTCAGGATCTCGCTACCTACCGAGTCAAATCGCTCGCTGCTAGAAGTGAATCAACTCTATCGCTGGAGCTTTCAACTGTTGTGTCCGTCTGCGAGAGATGAGATAGCTTACGGCGATCGTATCGATGGATGGATCAAACGCGAAGCGGCAACGCTGGTTTTAGAGCGCCAGCTAACAGAAATGTCTCCTCGCGATCGCGCCAGTCGTTACGCTGGATTGGGACTGTGGTACGATACCCTGGAAACTTTGGCCCAAGAAATCAGAACCTCTGCCAATCCTCAACTGAGGGAGGATTGGAAAAGTTTGTTAACCTCTGTTGGCTTAACAGCAGTTGCTGAAGAGCCTTTAGCTTCTTGTTGCTCAATACAATAGAGCGCGGATCGAGTATTGTTAGGCGAGCCTCCAACGCTCGCC
>JAAHGE010000248.1 GCA_010672635.1 Desertifilum sp. SIO1I2
TTATCATTGCTTTGACGGCTAGCGCCTTTGATGTGAAGAGGGAAAAAGCTTTAAAGGTTGGTTGCAATGACTTTGTGGCTAAACCATTCCGAGAAGCTATAATTTTTGAGAAAATGGCACTTTACTTAGGCGTTCGTTACATCTACGAAGCAGCATCTTCCAATTTACAAAAGCAGCATCAGTACGTTCAAAAACTCACTCCTAAATCGCTATCTGTGCTGCCTCAAGAATTACTAACTCAACTTCACCAAGCAGCTACACTTGGGGATGACCAAAAAGCTAAACAACTGATCGAGCAAATTCCTCAGTCTCAAAGCCCGCTAAAAGCTGAGCTAGTTCGATTAGTTGAGGAGTTGCGATTGGATACGATTAGCGATTTAACTCATTGAGATGTTGAAAGCGCGGAACTAAATTCAAAACAAAACTTATCAATTGGATTTTTTCTTAGGATTAAATACAGTGTCAATGGCTCGATCGACAAGATCTACAGATGAAGCTGGATAACTGGATGTGGACGCTCTTCTCCCAGATAGTTTTGGAGGTTTAGTCCCATACTGCTTTAAATAGGATTCATCTGCAAAATCCTGTATGAGCTGGATTTGCATTGGGTTAGACTTCAGGTTTAGCTCCTTAATCCGTTCTGCTACTGTCCAAGCCTTTTTGGATTTAGAGTTAGATTCAGTGCTCGTAGTACTTTTGGATAGGCTGCCGTTAGAGTTACTCAGCTCGTCTTGAGGTAGCAAAGCCTTATCCGTATCAGAGGCAACTGCTGGGTTGCTCGTTTCTCTGAAATACTCTTCCAGAATGGGAAGAACCGAACGATGCCACTTCACCTGCGGTCCTTGCCACTTACTGCTACCAGAAGTTGCTAATAAACTGGTGCCGTACTCTTTTCCAGCTTCGGTCAGAATCCAAATTCGCTTTTGGTCATTCCTTTGCTGGTAACCGAGTGCAACTAGGGCTTGGTTAACCTGTTCGGGTTTGATTTTGAGTTCTAAGCTTTCTGTTAGCGCACTAGCGACTTCTGTAACAGTCATCCCAACTTCTGTCAGGGGAGAACTAGAACCTATTAACTGCTTCGCCAGTTCAGTCACCTCTTGTAACTCTGGGTACATTGCTGCTAGGGCATTGAATTTCCACTGCGCGATTCGCGTGAGCGATCCGCTGTGCGGAATCGCAGCTTGATTTAAGCCACTATTTTCTAGCCAGCCAGAGAGTTGGTCAATGGTTTGGATAGCAGTTGTAAGCTGTTCGGGAGAAGGTATGGAGTCAATGGTTTTTCTTGCTCCCAGCAAATGTTTTCCCAAGTAAAGTCAAAAACAAGGGCATTATCGCGGGTATGGTAAGCAACATAGCGACCTTGTTCTAGAAAAACGGCTCCTGCTGTTCCTGCTGCTCGAATTGCTGCGATCGCAGCGGCTTCGCTGGCATAATGTCCTGGTGTCCATCCCTCTCTGACTACAGAATGCGGGATTGCTGAGAACGGGAGGTAGGAAGCAATGGGTTGTTCCCCAACAACGGAAGTTGTTGAAATCTCTGCTTCTGGCCATCCCACCCAAGTTGCAATTTGCTGGTTTTTATGGCTGGGTTCGTGCTCAATGCTTTCGCCACTAGAATTTCCTTCAGGAAAGCGTTCTTCTGGAAAGTAGGGTCTCCAATGAGCTAATAGGCGATCCCGCAAAACTACTACAATCGTATGGTTTTCTGGGTCGTGGTGTATGGGTACAGATGAGTCGCCATAAAGCTCTTGGGCAATTGCCATATCGTTATGTAGAAGTCGTTGGGTTGCCCGATAGTTAGCTTGCGCTGAATGGGTTTTGGGGCTTCGGTTTCGGATGCGCTCTGAGAGTTGCGGAGTAAGATTTCTAGCAAGTTGGGTTGGGCTATCGGTGCTATGCTATTGGGCGATCGCTCTACCTGCTCCTCTTCGATCTGACGCTGAATCGGGGGAGTTTCAGGAGGCGCTATACTCTTACTTGGTTCTGCAACCCGATCGTCGGTTTCTTCTTCGTCGCGATCGCTCAATGCTCCCATCGTTAACTTGGGCTGAATTGGTTTGGCAAATTCGCTTGTGGGTGCAGTTGGGGTATTGCGGGTAAGAATTTCTAATAAGTTTGGCTGTAGCCCTGTTGCTTCAACGTTGTCTTGCTCAAATCCTTGGGTTGAGAAGCGTCGATCTTCTTTAACTGAAAAGGGATGAGGTTCAAACTGAGAAGATGAGGGCTGGGAATTTTGAGCATTTGAGTGATGGATTCGCTGGAATGACATCTGCAAATCTCGCCATTGTTAGAGTTTTTAGGTGACGAATGCACTTCATACTGGTAGCCTTACTTGTTTTCAATCTTATTCAGTTTTGGCAGATCTCGCTTTTCCCTTAACACATTTTAAGTAGCCCGGATTGCAACCCGTCCCTGCCTGTTGAATTTTTGGTCATTTTTTGAAGGTCTGAGGCATAGTAGGAATATGGCTAAGATTCCAGACTGCAACCATTGTCTGTTTTACTCCCACGCCCTGCTGTTCGTTTGTCAGCTTCATCCCAAAGGCGTTGAGAGTAAAAGCTGCCTAGATTTTCGACCGCATCCCAAGCTTCATCCACCAGGCACCTATTATGATGGCGACTTTTTGCGAATCCCGCATCTGACTCCAGAGCAACAATTTCAACTGCAACTGGTTAAGACTTGCACTAGATTGATTGGACGCTGCCCTAGGTGCGGCGGCAAGTTTTCCTCCTTGACTTTATGTTGCCCTCGCTGCGGGTTTACTGATGCCTAAAATTCCTCAGTGCGCTCGCTGCCAGTTTTACTCTCGTAATCATCACCTCGTTTGTGCGGTACATCCAGTGGGGTAAATAGTGACAGTCGCCTCGACTTTCGACTCAACCCCAACGCAGAACCAGAGGAAAACTGGGAACCGGAAGGAGCGAGTTATTACAACAACGACAACGCCATTCCTCCTATGTCTATCACTGTATGACTATTCTCGGTTTGATAAGGTTCAAGACAAACTTTACTCAATGTCAATTAGCAACGGCACAGGTGATTGAGTAGAAATAAGAGACTTGAGGCAAAAGTTAGAATTTGAACGGACACCGAAAGGGTTTAGAACCTTGTGAGTTTAGGGGATGCGAAGCGATTTGCTCTCGCGCCGGCGCAGCTTTCCGTAGGAATCCCTTCGGGAATCGCTGTCGGTTTGCACATAAATTGAAATTTTTGTCACGGTCTGACGGCACTTTCAGCCTCCTCACTTGCACATAAGTTGAAAGTGATTTGTGCAATAGGTGAAAATTTCCTACCCAATTTGCGTATTAGATGAAATTTTCCAACATTACGTACTCTTTTAAGCCTAAAACGTTTACTGGTCAAGGATGTGAGCGTTAAAGGCAGATGTGGAGTCAGAGGAGGGAGTGAGTACAATCGCGCTGTATCGTTCTCACGTTTCAAGTTATATGCCAAAAATTTAATCTTATGTGTAACGATTTTCAACTTATGTGCAAACCGACAGCGAACCCACATGCACATAGGTTGATGCTGTTCTAGATAAGATAATGTTCTGTTATTTTACCTGAACTCTGACAGCAAAGGAGGGAAAATAGAGACTATACTCCCTCCCTGACTTCACCATGTCGGCTTTCCCAGAGTCTTCTGCCCCTAGCCCTCGCTCGCCTGCATCGGGTGCCAGTCCAATTGACATGCGTTGCTTGCGAGTTGAGGAATTTTTAAAAGCGCGATCGCTCGCTGCCAACAGTCAAAAAGCCTACCGTCGGGAATTGCAACGCTTTTTAGCGTGGACGGAGCGCCCGATGAGCCAAATCACGCCCCGACAAATCGTTCAGTACAAAGAACACTTAGAAAAATCGCTAGCAGAAAGCTCAGTTAACCGGGCGCTTTCTGCCCTGAAAAGTTTTTTTAGCTGGTTGATTGAGGCCTATCCCGACAGTCTTTCTACCAATCCCGCTAAAGCAGTAGCGCTCAACAAACTGCCATCACCGCCAGCGTTTGACCTCTTGGAGTTGGAGGTAGAAGCGCTTGTCGCCGCCGTGGGGCAACTTCCACCAGAGCGCCAGTACCGAGAAACCGCCCTAGTCGCCGTATTGTTGCATGGGTTACGGGCAGGGGAAGTAGCGGCACTGAATTTAGGAGACTATGACGGGATACGCTTGACAATTCGCAAAGGGAAAGACGATAGCGGCGGCACCGTTCCCCTCAATCGCCAAGCCCGCGACAGCCTCAATGCTTACCTCAAGGAGCGACGGCACTGGGGAGAACGCTACGCCAAGGCTCGTCCGCTATTTTTGTCTCAAAGTCCAATTCCCGGTCAAAAAGAACGATTGGGATATCAGGGGATTTATTACGCGATTAAGGAGTTGGGGCAATTGGCAGGAATTGCGAACCTGACACCGCATCGCTTGAGGCACACCTATGCAACAAAGCTGTTATTGAAGGGCATTGACAGCTTGCACGCTCGAACTTTAACGCGTCATAAGTCAGAAGCTAATTTCAAGCGCTATGCCAAACGCGCTCTGGCAGCGGCGGCAGAGCGTGCCTTTTATGAAGCGATTGGGGAAGAACCGCCAACGCTTTGAGTGACGAAGATGAAAGGTAGCAAAATCAGAAAACTTGACTTTTTCTATTCTCTAGGTCAACAACCGATATGGTAAAAACACCAAATGAAGCAATTCAGGGAATACCGCACCCAACGCTTAGTTTAGAAACCTGGGATAAACTAGGTTTCTAGGAGAAATTCTTGTGTCAGCCCGCGACCTATTTCACCAAGTTGTCAAAACAGCCCTCCAAAAAGATGGTTGGACAGTCACTCACGATCCTTATCCTTTGCAGGCAGGTAGCTTTGACTTAGCCATTGACCTCAGAGCCGAAAAAGTAATTGCTGTAGAGCGAGGAGAACAAAAAATTGCGGTTGAAATCAAAAGTTTCTTAGGTCCTTCAAAAATCTCAGAATTTTACGGCGCACTTGGGCAATTTATCGCCTACCGCGCCGCCCTAAAATTTCAAGACGAAGAGCGGATTCTATATTTGGCTGTTCCGGACGACCTTTACGAGCGTTTTTTTCTTACAGCCTTTATCCAAGATTTGATTGTGGAAAATCAACTCTATTTAATTACCTACAACATCGAAGCTGAGAGGCTGCAAAAATGGATACCCTCGCTCAATACCGTCACCAGATCAAAAACCTCTTAAATGAATATGCCAGTCACGTTTGGGACGCTAGGATTCAAGCTGAGACGATTTTCGATCCCGAACGCGATCGCTATCAACTCGTCTATGTAGGTTGGCGTGGTTCAAAGCGAGTCTATGGCGTTGTTCTCCACCTCGACATTATTGACGGCAAAATCTGGATTCAGCAGGACGGCACCGAAATAGGCATTGCCAACCAATTGGTTGATTTAGGCGTGCCAAAGCAGGATATCGTCTTGGGTTTCGATCCCCCTAACCTGCGAGAGTATACCGATTTTGCAGTCAGATAGACGAAATCAAAGGAAAGTATCCAAACTCGAATTTGACCGCCTAAGTGCGACAAGAAAGTACGTTTGAAATACCGATTGAACAATTACACTTTTCCTTCCTATGCTTTTTCCTTTTTCTGGTTAGAGAACGTGCCCGATCGGAAAGCCTATTCAGCATCAAACCGATCGCAATAAGTTCTTTAAAAGTAGTTTTAGAGAATAGAGAACCCTGTCAAGCCTAAAATTGCATTAGCTTGACAAATTGAACTTCTTTAAGTTATGAGAAGGATGGATTCCATCTGTTCGGACTGAAAACGTTGAGCAGGTGAAGCAGTCAAAGACTGATATAAAGGACAAAACCAATATGCCTTCTCAGGAAAGTGGTGCCGATATTCAGGCACGCTCGCCCAAGCCTTCTATTGACCTCGCTACGCTCGTAGATCTACTCACTAAAGCTATTTCACCAAACGACCATACGGGAAATGGTAACAAGCAAAACCCCAAATACAGGCAGGCATTTATTTTTGATGCTGACAAAAAACGCCTGAGACTCTGTACTTCAGCGGTTCTTCGCAGACTATTCGCACAGAAAAACTTCCAAGAAGCTTTCAATCCAGCTAAAGGCCGTGGATTCATTCAGAATTTGCCAATGTCAGCATACGGAACTCGTTCTCGGATTGGCGGCTGCTTGACTGAAGGCAATGCAGCGAAGTTACCTGCTGTCCTAGACCGATTCATCGCTGCTATAGACCAGGCAATTGATGCCGCTTTGCCCCAAGAAACCTCATTATCGATACTGCTGTTAGAACAACCGGTTGAGCAGCTCAATCGACTTGCTCGCACGACGGGTACTGTTTTCAAGGAGCAAGTCAATACAGCTAACCTTGTACCTCTAGCATTTCAATCAGCAGAGACTAAACCTGACCATTCTTCCAAGACTGTCGCCAAGGTGATATCAGCGCTTGAACGAGTTGATGCCGATGATTACTTTGAGCAAATGTGCAAGGCAGTCAGCAAGTATCTGGAGCAGCTTTCCTGGGATGAAGATGACATTGAAGCAGCTCTTGATAGTCTAGCGGCGGAACAGGAAAGAGAGGATAGCCAAATCACTCGTTTTTTGAACTTTTTAGACGATGAAGCATTATCTCGAATTAGGCTGACCATCACCTTCCGCATTATGCAGGCAATTGCAGAAAATGCCCAAACAGTTAATCAACCAGGACACCAACTCTTAGTAGAACACATTAGTCGAGTTTTCAATCTGTTTGAATCTGCCAAAGAAATTGGCTACAGCGTCGATTTAACGGCTCATTTTGGCATTGCTGCTGAATTTGATTTGCTAGATTACCTAAGCAAAGCGACCTTCTATTCCTGTCTTCCAGTTTGGGCTGAGTGGAAAACCCAAATCTTTGAGAAAAAAGATAGAAATCAAACAGCAACCAGTTATGGCGTTGTTCGGGAGGTTAGCTATCGCTTTCGAGTTAACGGAGAAAATCCTGAATTTGGCAAACCCGCATTTGAAGCCAGACTTGAGAAAATTGAAGAAGATTTACTCACGAATGAGGAGAACTCACCACTACA
>JAAHGE010000249.1 GCA_010672635.1 Desertifilum sp. SIO1I2
CGGCCGCGGCTTCCGACCCGGCCGAACGGCTCCCCGATCCGGCGCAGGAAGCGCGGGCGCGGGCGCTGTTCACGGAGGTCCGGTGCCTGGTCTGCCAGAACGAGTCGATCGACGACTCCTCGGCCGAGCTGGCGCAGGACCTGCGCAAGGTCGTGCGCGAACAGGTCGTGGCCGGCCGGAGCGACCAGCAGATCCGCGAATTCCTCGTCGACCGCTATGGCGAGTTCGTGCTGCTCAAGCCGTCGTTCTCGATGGCCAACCTGGCGCTGTGGCTGACGCCGTTGCTGGTCGGACTGATCGGGGTCGGGCTTCTGATCGCGCGGCTACGGGCCAGGCCGGCAGATGCGCCGCTGAGCGCCGAAGAGGAATCCAGGCTGGCCAAACTTGCCGCCGAGGACGCGGACTGACGCCAAGCCGCCGCATTTGCGCCGCAACAAACACCCGCAGGATGACGGAAAGATAATCCTTGCGCCGTTGCGCAATGCTGCGGCGCGTCTAGGCGCCCGCCAGTAACATACCGAGATTTTGCTAGTATAACGACAACGGGAACTTTCACAGAGATTGAGTGCCAGCTTTCGATCAATGCGTCGGAGTTGCAGCACCAGTTGAGGTGAACTACTCTTTTGGGGTGGAGACGCTTTCATGGCGATAGAACCTACCGACCTCAATCTGTTTACCCCCATCTCCATCATTGGATTCAGGAGAATGATTCTAGCCACCGTAGGTACTGAACCGTATCCTTTTAACCGCCTCATGACCTGGATCGGAGCCTTAATTGAACGAGGCTTTCTCGACGAAGAAATGGTGGTTCAATACGGCAGTTGTACGCATCTGCCCCCTGGAGTAAAGTGTTACCAGCATCTCAAAACCGATTTATTCGACCGACTCAGCGCTCAGGCTCGAATCACCATCAGTCATTGCGACGAAAAGGCGATCGCCCAACTCGATCGCAGCGGCAACCCTTATATTTTAGTTCCTCGCGCTCAATGCTATAAAGAGCATATTGACGATCGGCAAATTGAACTCGCCCTATCCTTAGCTCAAGTGGGCGTTCCCATTGCTTGGTCGCCCGGAGATCTAGTGCGATTTTTAGCATCGCCTCAAAGACTCTCTCTCCCTACCATCAAGGCTGCTGCGAATGATACCCTCTCTCAACGCCTCAATAACCTTGCTGGCTAGCTAGCTAGTCAGTAAGCTAAAGGCGAGTTATCCGTCCATCCTTGTTCGCTTCGCTTACGTAAAACCTGCATGGATAGTCAACCTCCAGGCGCTAACTTTCCGGTTACAGTCTTGAACGGCATTCATCTCGTTCAACTTCCACCGCGTTTGAGCATTCTTGAAGCCGTTGCCTTTAAGGATAACTTTAAGCAACTGTCTCAAGATTATCCAGAACTCAAGCGAGTCATCTTGGATATGTCTCAGACGACATTCATTGATAGTAGTGGGATTGGTACGTTAGTAGGCTGCTTAAAAACCGCTCGCCTGCAACAAACCGAACTAATTTTTTGGAGCATTCATCCGCAAGTGATGATGGCCTTTTCCTTAACCGGGTTACATGAGGTCTTCACCATTGATGACGGAACGCAAGCCGTAATTCCCACAGCAGTCACGAGTCCGCGTCCGCGCCGCGCCGAACTCGGTCCACCCGTAACCCATCCCTCGGTGCGATCGCGCACCAAACGCTTATTAGATATTCTCGGTGCTTTAGTAGGCTTGGTCATTACAGCCGTTTTATTTATCCCGATCGCGATCGCCATTAAACTCGATAGCAACGGGCCGATTTTATTCGGTCAAACCCGCTGCGGTTGGATGGGACGCAAATTCCAGATCTGGAAATTCCGCTCAATGGTTCCCAACGCCGAGGCATTAAAGTCTCAAGTCAAAAACCAAGCAGAAGGTGCCATTTTCAAAAATGATAACGACCCCCGCGTCACCCGCGTCGGGCGTTTTCTGCGTCGAACCAGCCTCGATGAGTTACCCCAGTTTTGGAACGTCCTCAGAGGCGAAATGAGCCTAGTGGGAACCCGACCCCCCACTCCAGATGAAATGGAACGCTACGAAGTCCCCAAATGGCAGCGTTTAGACGTAAAACCAGGAATGACAGGAGAATGGCAAGTCAGTGGGCGATCGCAAATTCGCGACTTTGAAGAAATCATTCGCCTAGACCTGCGTTACCAAGAAAACTGGAGTCTGTTGTACGATATCAAGTTAATTTTCCGAACCATTGCTGTTGTCTTTAACCGCAATGCCGGAGCCGTCTAATCTTCTAGGGTGCTGAGATCGGTTTAGCGCTCAAACAGACTCAGCACCAACCCCTTAGCCCCCTGCCGCAAACGTGGCCATCAGCAAAGCCGATAATAACAGTCCGGGGCTAAGAAGTAGCACTAACATCAGCAAATCGTGGGTATTCATAACGCATTATCTTAGTTGACGCTTTAAGGTTAGGGTAGCCCATCCAGAAGAGGAGAGAACCGCCTCTCAGGATTATTTTTAGCTTTTGCCCCTGATTGAGGCTGGCTAGAGTTTATTCCTGCGGGCGTTCCGAAGTCTGAACGGGAATTTCAATCACAAACATAGCCCCTTGATGAGGCTCTGAAATGCAATTAAGATGCCCGCCGTGTTTTTCCACAATAATTTGATAGCTAATGGAAAGCCCTAACCCCGTTCCCTTACCAATGGGCTTCGTGGTAAAGAAGGGATCGAATAAGCGATTAATAATTTCGGGAGGAATGCCCGGCCCGTTATCAAAAATTTTAATTCGTACCCAATTAGAATCAATCGCTTCGGTCGCAATTCCAATCTTCGGAAAAGGCAACTTCTCTGGATGTAACTCCAACGTCTCCTCTAGGGCGTCAATTGAATTGCTCAAAAGGTTCATAAACACCTGATTGAGCTGTCCGGCATAACATTCTACTAGGGGCAAATCCCCATACTGCTTGTCCACCTCAATTTCAGGATAGGTCGAGCGTGCCTTGAGGCGATTTTGCAGAATCATCAGGGTGCTATCAACCCCCTCATGAATATTAACGGGCTTCTTCTGGGCCTCATCCAAGCGAGAGAAATTTCGCAAACTCAGAACAATTTGGCGAATGCGATCGGCCCCAATTTGCATCGATTCTAAGGTTTTCGGTAAATCTTCAATCAGAAAATCCAGGTCAATGTCAGCTTCTGCTTGTTGAATGACTGAGTTGGGCGTGGAATACTGCTGGCGATACAGGCAGATCAAGTCCAGTAAATCTTGAGCGTATTGGGTTGCGTGTGCCAGGTTGCCGCAAACAAAACTGACAGGATTATTAATTTCATGAGCCACCCCTGCCACTAACTGACCCAAAGAAGACATTTTCTCGGTTTGCACCAGTTGACCTTGGGTGCGTTGAAGTTGGCGCAAAGTTTCTTCAAGCTGGGTGGCTTGTTCTTGGAGTTGCGCTTGCGATCGCAACAATGCCGCTTCCGTCTGCTTGCGGCTGGTAATATCTTCCACCATGCCTTCATAGTAGAGCAGCTCGCCCTGGTCGTCGCACACGGCCCGCGCATTTTCCGAAATCCAGATAATGCTGCCATCCGTGCGATAGACTTGCGCTTCAAAGCCTTTCACCGAACCCTGTTGGCGCACCAGTTCCACAAACGCCTCTCGCCGGCGGGGATCGACATAAATTTGTTTGCTAATATCGTTGACTTGCGCTTTTAACGCCTCTGGGGAAGCATAGCCGTAAATCCGAGCAAGAGCTGGGTTAGCGCTGAGGAATGTCCCTTGAGGCGTGGTTTGAAAAATTCCCTCAATCGCGTTTTCAAAGATACTGCGATATTTCTCCTCTGCTTGCCGCAGGGCTGCTTCTACCCGCTGGCGTTCGGCAATTTGGTTCGCAAGCTCTTGATTGGCGTGCGTCAGTTGCAGGGTGCGATCGACCAAGCTTTGTCGAACCTCTTGAAGACAGCCTGCCCAGTTTTGCTCTTCTGCTGGCATATTCTTTTTGCTAGCAAACATAGCCTACCCCACAATACCGGCTTTGACTCAATACCAGTATCGAATGTTTTCCCCAGAGATTGCGCGATCGCTTCATCGTTTTTTCGTGATTCCTTAGTGTAAACTTTGTGATACAGGTCACAACCCTTTGAAACTCATGGACAAGAGCCTGCGCCACGCACTCAAGGAATGGGCGATCGCAACGGAAGCCTTAGGGCAAGGTCAAACCCTGATGCTCCTCCGTAAAGGAGGCATTCGCGAACAAGGCGGGCGCTTTCGAGTGGCTCAAACTCAAGTGTTACTTTACCCCACCTTAGAGCATCAAAAACCAGAATTGCTCAAACCCGAATACGCCTCAGCCGTAGCCCCCGTCCCCTCCGGTTGGCATCCAGAGGCAATTTCCATTCGAGCCTGGGCAGAAATTACCGATATTTTCGCTGCCACCGCTCCCGACGCCATCGGCGGCTTATATCCTTACCATATTTGGAACGAGCAATTTATCAGCGATCGCCTGAATTGGAAAGCGCGATCGCCCTTGTACATTTTGCTCTTGCGGGTCTATAACTTAGCACAGGCACAAACGTTTCCTTACCGGGCAGACTATGGCGGATGTCGCTCGTGGATCGAAATCGAATCCGCGATTTCTATTGCCCAATCCCAGCCCACCCTCAGCGATACCGAATACGCGCAACAAACCCGTGCCATTCGGCAAATCTTGCAAACGCAGCCTTCCCAGAACGCTTAACCCGCAGATGACCTATGATCTCTAGCTCCCTCACCTGGTTTGTCTCCCAAGTCGGTGCAATTGGCAAAGCAATTCCGGTTGCGATCGCCGCCTCAGCCCTCCTTTCAACCTCCGCTTGGGCTTCAACCCTCAGTCAATGGGAATTCAACCCAACAGAAAGTCGCCTAGAAATCGCAGTTCAAGCAGGCACCACCCCCCGCTATTTCTTTCTTGCAGATCCCCTACGTCTCGTCATCGATCTTCCGGATACCGAGGTGGGAGCAGTGCCCAGCCAACAACAATATTCAGGCATCGTGCAGCAAATTCGCGTTGCCCAGTTTCAACCCGGACTGACGCGCATCGTCATGGAACTCTCACCCGGCGCTGTTTTATCCTCTCAACAGGCTCAATTACAACTGCTCGAATCCCATAACGGCATTGCCCGTTGGGGCATTCGTCCGCTCGTCGTTGGTGCATCGCCAGCCAGCCCAACCCGCGTTTCCAATACCCTCCCTCCGGCTACCTTTTGGAGCGCTACTGCCCCTCAAGTCAGCGTTCCCCCCCTGACCCGTCGCGCTAAACCAATGCCTTCTCAGGAGGATGCTGAAACCCCAGGCGCGAGTGCGGCAGATTTAGCCGTACAACCCCGACAGGCAATCCTTGCCCCCTCTGCGCGCCCGACTCGCCCATCCTTTCCAACGCCGACGCTGGTACCCCCTGCCCAAAGCCCGCCGCCTCCCGTGCCAGCACAGGCAGAACCCCCACCCCAGAACGCCCCAATTGATATTCCGATCGTCGCCAATTACACCCCTACCCTCCCTCCTGTAGCGGAAGTCCCCGTTATTGAGTTTGGAGAACCCTTACCCCGAAAAGATTTAGTTGCCAGAACCCGTTTGGAGAGTTCTGCGGGGGTTGGTGGTTCAACTGGGGCTTTGGTTGCGCCCGATGCCAGGTTAATTTTGCCGTCCGGAACGCTGCTCACCTTGATGTATCCGGGAAGCGTCGCGTTGAGTTTAAGACCGGGTGCTGTCCGTCAGGAAGTCTTGCTGCTACAAGAAGAAATTCGCGATACCAACGGTCAAATTTTGATTCCGACGGGTGCAATGGTGATTGGACGATTTGAAATGGATCGTCAAGAGGTGCGGTTTATCGCGCAAGCGATTGGTCTTGGCGATCGCAATCTGCCCCTTACCGCTCAATCTGTTCCCCTCAATGAAGGCTCGGCTCAAATCGCGATCCAACCTAATCAAACCCTGCAAGTTCGCCTCAGCCAAGACTTGTCCCGACCCTAAAGGCTTGTAAAATTCCAAAATTATGATAGCTTTGCGAACCTTAATATTTCTATAGATAGAGGTAAATCCCTGGAAACTCTATCTTTTAAGCGTCTTATATCTCCAAGGTGTGAAATTTTTTGAGGATAGATTGACGATCTCTCTCAACCCTTGGGAAAGATAAGTCACATCGACCTGCTTAAGTTCTGCAATCGCAACCGCCCAGAAGTTGCGCTCATCAGCGATCGCGCTTGTGTCGATCGCCAAACTTTTCTAGCGTCCATTGCTATCTCTCTCAGCAGAACCCTCGTAACTAAGCTGCCGCCAAGATAATGCGAAAGAAATTAGTGAGTTTCATTGGATTAACCTTTACCTTCGGAGTCGCGGTTAGCGTTCAACCGCTATTGGCAAATCATCAAGCCTCTCTCCCTCCACTCACCCCAAACAGCATTAATCTGAGTGAATCTGCTCAAACTCCTCAGCGCGATCGCGTAACGCCTGCTTCAGCTAGTGACGATCTCCCCCAGACTCAGAGTTCTATTGCCAACCCGAACAGTTCTGTTGCTGTAGAACCCCAACAGGCTGCTTCTAATCCACGCCCATCAACCGTTCGCCTAGAAGTAAGCCTCTCTCGCCGTCAAGTGACGGTTTACAACGGAACCGCGCCTGTTAAAACCTATCCCGTCGCTATCGGTCGTCCGGGCCATGATACCCCAACCGGCCGGTTTGAAGTCAGACAAATGCGTCGCAACCCAACCTGGATTAATCCTGCTACAGGACAAAAATTTAAAGCAGGAACGCCCGGACATCAAATCGGGACGCGCTGGATTGGCTTTTGGACGGATGGATTAAATTGGATTGGTTTTCACGGTACGCCTTACCCCAGTTCAATCGGTCAAGCTGCCTCTGAAGGTTGCTTGCGGATGCATCAAAACGATCTAGAAGAACTTTTCGAGCAAGTGAGACTCGGAACGTTGGTTACGGTTGTTGATTAAAAAAATAGGGTGAGGCTTAACCTCACCTTATTTTTTTAATCAACAACCGTAACA